>JBAIXL010000055.1:0-34826 GCA_037916685.1 Methanolinea tarda | reverse complement strand
TCGAAACCCCAGGTTCCGATCGGTCCTTTTCCCTGCATACCGCAGACCGGGCATATGTAGGTTTCTGGAAGATCTTCAAAGGGTGTTCCCGCCGGGATACCGTTATGGGGCTCTCCCCTCAGGGGGGAGTAGATATACCCGCAATACGTGCATTTGTATTTCTCAGCCTTTTTCATGTACTTCCCTCGATAGATAGAATCAGATGAGAATAGTTATTATTTAAGGTTTGGGTAGCGGGAAAAAAGAGTATCAGCGGGAGATCACTGTGACAGTGGCCTTCTTCTGACGTCCGTTGAGATAAGAATTGAGTTTTTCTCTGATTTCGGCGTCCGTATCTCCGTACAGGACGACCAGAATATTTTTGAACTGCTCCTCTTCTTTATCAATCTGTGCCATCAGGCGCTTCAGGTCCGCCAGCAGCTGGAGATCCTTTTTAAAAATGATCCCCACGCGGTCCTCTTCGGAACCAACTTTCTTCCGGATCGCGATGTCGAGGCCTTCACCATCCTCGATGGTGATGGAGCTCTTCTTGATGGCCGCGTAATAGGCCTTGTCGGGTTTGAATCTTTTTGTCAGCTGCGCCTTGAGGTCATCCAGATATTTCGCCTCAAAATGGTATTTTTTCAATGGCTCCCATTCTTGAATAAATTGGGTTGTTTCCTCAACCAGCCCTGTACTCATGTCAAAATCCTCCGATCCTCGAAATCAGGTGCGATCAACTGACCCCGGTGATATAGTAAAAAAACTTCACCTCAAAGCTAATAAACCTATTCGTCTTTTTCCTTCAAATGGGAAAAAATGACATTTAACGGCTTCTTTTGGTACCGTTCCGGTCATGAATGTAAAGCATCCATATAGACGCATGTGCATAGGGGCGGTCGGGTGAGATCTTCCCGTTTCGCAAAGGAATTCCCAGAAGACAGATAAAAACGTAGATCCGGGATGTTAGTTCGACAGCGGAACGAACTTTCCTCCGATCCCGTCCATGAACAACAGGCGATCTCTCCCATGGGAGGAGAGCGCGATCTCATAAAGCGGATAATACCATATGTCCCATGAGACGACTTCGGCGGTAACCTCCAACCCTTTCAGCACGGAGCGGACATCCTTCTCGGCAACATTCAGTTCCTTCACCGGACCCCTCACCGGGATCAGCCGGGATTTCCGTGGTTCACGCAGCCCGGAGAGGCGAGGAACCCGGACCTTGACCAGTGGAACATAGCGCTTTGCCGATGAGAGAGGACCGCCTTCCGTCACGATCTTTTTTTCCATGAGGAGACGCAGGGATTCGCGGATCACCGGAGGGGACAGTCGGGTTCCTGCTTCGAGATCCGCGACCGTTGAACCGTTCAGGGAAAGCCTGCGAAAAATCGTAATCGCTTCGGGGGACAATCCCATCCAGGGGGACAGGTCCGTTCGGACAGTGAGCCCGTTTTCGGTCTTCAGAATTCGACCCCTCCTTCCGTCCAGGCTGAAGGAGATCTCCTGTGGGGTCCGCAGGAGTCCATGGAGATAACGGGCAGTGACGGAGATCACTGGCCAGTAGATCAACTCTACAGAGAGCAGGTGTTCTTCTCCCCTTCCCAGAAATCCCCGTTTTCGCTTTCCCTGGGCGGTATTCAGGGCAAGTTCACGGCTTATCCGGGGCTCCAAACCGAGATATTTCGGAATTACCGCGGGTGCAGGTTTTTCAGGAAGGGATGTCAGGATAGGTTGTGTTTCGGATTTTGCGGGGACAAACGGAACGGCAAGGGGCGTTAGGTTGGGGGAGAGGCGCGGGGTCAGACCCTGATGTTTCGTTTCCCGGGCTGCAAATGAGATCAGGGTTTTGCGGGGTGCGATCTTGCCCAGCACGAAGAAGTCACCGGGCTCCAGCGTGGCCAATTCTTCTACCTCTTTGCGGGAACTGAAAAAAAGGTCTACTGCCCTTAAATCGTTTTCGATGGATAGTTTTCCGATGATCTGGTTGTTGCACTGGCTGAGCACATTCTTGTTCACAAAGGAGGGCCGCTGGGTGGCCACCAGCAGTCCCAGCCCCCGCTTTCTCCCCCGGCGGGAGATCTCTTCCAGTTTTTTGAGCGATTCCCTCGACTGGGGGATAAATTTGTCCGCCTCCTCAACGATGAGGAGATAGGGCAGTCGGATATCTGATTCGATCTCATACAGGGCATGGGCCAGCTCCGAGACCCGCTCCCGCATCTCGGTCTCGGATACATCAAAAACTACTGCCGTATTGTTGCGAATTGCCTTGGACATCACATCCCGGATGTTCACGGTATCGATGTCTAAATCGGCATGCTCATCGGAACCAAGCCAGAGGAGATGATATTTCTCCTTCAGAGAGAAGTATTCACCTTCGGTGTCGACGATGCAGAATCCGATTCCACTTCGACAGAGGCGTTCACAGATAACAGCAATGGCCCAGGATTTCCCCGCTCCGGACTGCGCGATGATACAGGTCCGGCCGGTGACCAGCTCCTGTGCATCGAGAGAGAAATCCTTCCCTCCTGCGGTACCTATAACGAGATCCATGCCTGACAGAGCGTGGGTTATCGATCCTTTTTATTCTATCTAATGGAAGAAGGGCGGCATATTGTCAATTCGCGGCGGAAGAATACGGGGGATTTAACAGACAGTACGCCCGCCATGAGGACAGATATATTTCGGATTCCAAAGGTTCGATCCTTCTTGTGGATCGGATCATTTCCTTCGGCGGTACCCAGCAGGCGGAGGAACCGTGAAGACAGAGGTCGAGAGAATTTTCTGGGTCACCGCGGTGCCCAGTGTGGGTTGGACGGATTCCAGCCAGAGAAGAAACCCCAGCATCTTTCGGGTGCGTGCACTTTCACAGCGGAAGGTCCCGTCCTTCTGACGGACCATTTTCAGATATTCTTTTTTATAGTTCAGTTTCAGGTAAAAGACCGGCTCCCCTTCCGGAATGTTGATCGCCATCACCACCTTTGCAAACCGGGTCTCCACCTCCCGCGGCGTGAGACGTTTCTCTCCGATACGGAAGACCACCTTTGACGTGAGGACGCGGACCGCGTTGGGATACAGGGCGCCGACAAGTATCTTCTTTACCGGTGACCATCGTTCCCGCTCTGGTTTTGACCTCACCTGACTACCGTCGTTGATCAGCCTATCCAGAACTTCTTTTCGTTTTTGGTCGTGGAGCTGTTTATAATCAAAGGAGCGCACCGCAAGAAATTCCCGTATGGGCAGGAGTTTGGGCGAATGAAACGGCTTCTCCGACCATTGCCATATCTCCCTGGGATCGAGCAGGTTGCGAATCTCTTCGCAGGAGATGGTCCCAATGAACGCATTGTCGGGATCCTTAAGGATGCGCCGCACGGTGGCCATGCGTGAAATGTCTACCGATGAAAACAGGATAAAAGGAACCTTGTCCTGACCAAAGAGATAACCGAGAAGTTTCTTCTTGTACACTACCTCGTCTTCGATATCACGAATATTGGCGGGGGAGGTCACGATCTCTCCGAACGCAACTCTCCCGTCCGATCCCATCAGGAGGAGGTCGACCTCTGCGAGGTCCTGTCCGTTTCCGCGTACTTTGATATCTCCCGATCGGGAGTGAAGCAGACCATTCTGCCCGAGGCCAATCTGTGGCTTTTTTCCTCTCGCATCTGCCCCTTTCCCCGCCACCCCGCGGATATCTTCCGTGTTCCTGGATAATTCCAGGACCATCTCGTAGATCATCGCCTCATACCATCGACCTTCGGCGGCTTTCATGGTGCCGGGATCTTCTGAGAAGAGATTCCTCTTCTGGGCACGGCTCAGGTGTCGTGTTGCACGCAGTGCAATTTCACGAGTCGGGCACAGCGAGGTGCGATTTTGGGAAAACCATGAGATCATTGACTGTTCGTAGTATTGAGGTTAAAGTGCAATAAACATTGAGAATAAACAAACTGACAAAAAAATGGAAAAGGACTTCTTTTAAATGACCTGCCGTAGCAGTTCGCGGTCCACCACCTCGGGGACAACGGCACATTCCTGCCGCCGGAGGAACTGTTCCAGCCGCTGTGTGTAGTGGAAAGCCTTCATGAAATTGTCACTCGTCCGCTTGCTGTGCCATCCCCGCTCGAGCCAGAGAATCTTCTGCACATCACCGGAGCAATCTTTCAGAACTTCCACCCGGGTATCACCGACTTTCCCCAGGACAGGATTTCCTTTTTTATCCACATATTCATACGCTTGCCGCGCCTGAACGGTCTTAATAACAAGAGATTTCTGTGGAATAGCGACTTTGGTCACTAGTTTAAACGAACTATCAGGCCCAGGATCTCCTTCATCTGAACTTTCCATAGGTTGTTTGTCACCTGCTTGGATTGCGAGCTTATCTGCAATCCGAAGGCAGCAGTCCCTCCTCCTTTTTTGGAAGAATCTGTGCCCTATGTTTTATGTGCACACTCGTGGTTAATGAACCTGCTGTTCACTTCCATCATGAACTGTGTTAAAACATGCCAGTTCGCCCAATTGGGACACTATTCTGTCCCGGATACTTCGCATCGTATCACTGCCCTATCGGAAGGCGCACCGGGTCATCTCCCGAGGTGTTCCGGTCCCTGCATCTTTTCGATCGCGTCCAGCGCGGACCGTGCCGCATTTTGGACATATTTGAATTCGAGATCCTTCAGGACTTCCCGGAGGGGTTCGAGGGCTCTGGGATCCCCGATCCTGCCTAGGGCGATGGCGGCGCCCTCGCGGACGTTCCAGTGTTCGTCCTTCAAGAGATGCAGCAGGGGTTCTACAGCCCGCTCATCCCCGATCCTGCCCAGGGCGATGGCAGAGTTCCTTCGGATGATCGAGTTTGCATCCCCGAGGGTCTGAATCAGAGGTTCCACGGCTTCCGGGGCGTCCAGTTCACCGAGTGCCGAGGCCGCTTCCATGCGAATTCCCACATTTTCAGAACCTAACGCTTCGATAAGAGAGGTGAGTGTGGACGGGGTGCGCAGCCAGGAGAGGGCGATCGCCCCCCGCGAACGCACCTCTTCGTCCGGATCCTCGAGGAGATGGAGAAGGGATTCCACCGAACAGGGGTCCCGGATCTCTCCTAGAGCCCAGGCAGCCGTCAGGCGCACAAATTTATCTGAGTCCCCAAGGGCATCCATCAGAATGACCGTAGCCCTCGGATTCCGCAGCTCACCCAGTGCCCGGACCGCTTCCCTGCGTATGGCCGGATCGGTGTTTTTCAGGGCATTCATGAGGGGTTCCACGGCCGCCTCTCCTATCAGGCTCAGGGATAGTACCGCATAAAAGCGTACGTGCCATTCCTCATCCCCAAATAAATGGATCAGGCGTTCCACGGCCCGTGGATCCCGCAATTCACCCAGAACGAGCGCGGCTATTCCCCGTATCCTCACATCCGGGTCACCGAGTGCGCTGAAGAGAGGTAGCAGAGCGTCTTCTCCGAGATCCCTGAGAGCATGAATCGCCTCAGAAAATCCCACATAATCGTTGAACGTCACCGAATGGATGAGGCCCTCAACGTCCTTCTTCTCGATGAGTACACGGATATCGGGTTTGGTCAGCCCTCGGAGAATTCCCATACGTCTGTCCTGATTTCTCTTGATTACTATTTGCTTACTTACTGAAAAAAATATTGAAAAACTATTTTCCCCGCACCGTGAATTTTTCCCGTTTTCCTGTGAGGTATGTATTTCAATAATTTTTTTCGGCCGTGCGGTAGGGACCATACCTTTATGCCAGCTACAGAATAGAACGTAAGTTAGGAGAGAAGGATGACCGGAACGCCTCCTTCGGAGACATTAATGGGGACGGGCGATATCGATTTTCTCCAGGAGCTCTCTGAGTACCTGGATGTGCTCAGCAACAGCGTCCGGTTGCGCATCCTGAAGCTGATCGAGAAGAAACCCAAAGATGCCCGTACCATTTCCCATGAGATCGAGACCAGCTATGAAAATACCAAAAAACATCTGGACAAGCTGCTCAGCATCGGATTAATTCGAAAAGAAGCGGGGATCGGAAAACCGACCTCCAAGGGTGTGCACCCGGTCTGGGAATATTCCCTGGTTCCGGGCGCCCTGGAGGCGGTAACAAGAAATCTGGCATTGTTCAGCAACACTCCGATCACCAGCGACAACCGGCTTCTATCGGATAAGGTAGCCGAAGTGAAGGGTAAATTCCGACACGAATTCGGAACCACCCCTGCGCTACTGGTGATGGGAGGGCCGGATGACGGAACCATTTTTCCGCTGCGTTCCCCCGTGATACCTCTGGGACGAAGGGACCCCGCCGTATCTTCCGTGGATTCGGCGGCAATTGTTCTTTCAGAAGAATACCGGGCTGTCACCCGTGTTTCTCATCCGCATGCACGCATTGTAGAAATCAAAGGAGATTATTATCTGGAGGACCGGGGTAGCACGGGGGGAACCTACGTGAATGGCAAAAAGATTCCGGAGGGTGAGCGCGTTCTTTTACAGGATGGTGCGCTGATCGATCTTGCCAAAGGACCTCAAAGTGTCACGTTCCTTTCTGTCCTGCCCGAACGGCCCCGTGCGCAGGACACTCCAGAATAAAAGTGCCTACGATGAAACACGTAAAAGGTATTGCACTGCTGGCATGGCTCATCCTTTTACTGGCCGGCGCAGCGCAGGGGGCCACGCTTTCGGTCGCATACTCGGGAGCCCCGTACACCAATGTTCAGGATGCGGTGGATCATGCGACGGCGGGAGACGTCGTCCAGATCGGGCCCGGGATTTTTCCGGGTCCTGTGACGGTCTCTTCTGCCATTGTGCTGCGAGGGTCTGGAGCCGGTGAGACCGTCCTCTCCGTGGGTGCCGCAGGATCAGGTCTTGTCCTGAGCGCAGCGAATGTCCGGATAGAGGGGTTTACGGTAAAGGGCGAAGGGAACGGCACGGGGATCCATGTCGCGGCGGATACGGTCGATCTAAAAACCATTGAGGTAATCGGGTGGGGAATCGGACTATTCATCGAAAATTCCCAGGGCACCCGGGTGAGTGAATGCGATATCCATGACAATTCGGAATATGGAGTCATCCTGCAGGCAAGCACAGGGAGCGTTTTCTCCCGCTCTTCGGTGAGAGATAACGGTGCCGCCGGATTGTCCATCGATCCTGCTTCAACCGGAAATACCTTCTATCTGAATAACTTCCAAAATTCCCAGAATGCCCTTGTGGAAAGCGGAGGGAACGCGTGGAATTCACCGGGAACGCTCTCGTACTCCTATGATGGGTTGGAAAGACAGAGTGTGATGGGAAATTACTGGAGTGACCATACCGGAACCGATGCAAATACTGATGGTATCGTGGATTCTCCGTATGTGATTGAACCTAAAAAGGGTAAAGGGTCCATAAAAAATCCGAGATCGACGGAGACCGATCTGTACCCGCTGGTAGTCAGGTGGGAAGGATTCTTTCCCAACCTGCCCCCGACAACCACCGGCCCCGTAACCACGATCCCGACCCCGGCTCCCACCGAAATCCCGACCTCACCTTCCACAGAAATTCCGACCTCATCACCTCCGACCGTCACAACGACCGCTCCGGGTAATGCAGAAGAGATCCCGTCCAATGGTGGATATGGGCTGTTGCCCTTCCTGGTCGTGGGTCTTCTGCTTCTCGGAACCGCGGGAGGAGGATGGCTCATCCTTCGTCAGCTTTCTTCTGCGAAAGAAGGGAAACGTGAAGATCCCGGGGCGGTTGCCCATACCTCAGTCCGGAACTCCGATACCCTCCTCGTTCCAGGATCTACCCTTTCCCAGGGGAAACCCTCTATCGTCGGCGCTGCACCGTTTCCTTCCGAGCTGAACGACCGCTATAGCTCGGTGGTGTATGCCGGAAAGGGAGGGATCGCCCGAGTGTTCAAAGCGGTTCGGAGGAGTGACGGACGTACGGTAGCGGTCAAGATTCCCGTATCATTCGATGAGGAGACAGGCAAGGCGTTCATGAAGGAGATGAGGGTATGGGAGGATCTCCATCATCCCAATATTGCGGAGGTGACGGCGGTAAACATATTGCCTCTTCCCTTCGTGGAGATGGAATATTTGAGTCATTCCCTTGACGTTTGCACAAAACCCCTTAAATGTGCCGACGCGGTCCGGATCATCCGGGGGATCGCGACCGGTTTGTCCTATGCACATCAAAAGGGAGTCATCCACCGGGACCTGAAACCGCATAATATTCTTCTGACGTCCGATCTCACCCCAAAAATTACGGACTGGGGGCTCAGCCGGTTGCTATCCGACGATGCTAACACCCGCATGGAAGGATTCTCCCTTCCCTACGCGAGCCCGGAACAGCTCTCTCCTGCCCGATTTGGTCCTACCGGGCCCTGGACCGATATCTATCAGCTGGGGGCGATCCTGTATGAATTGGTGGTGGGGAGGCCACCCTTCGAGGGGAATGGGCTCTATGAAACCGGTTCTGCCATCGTTTCCATCCCGGCGGCTCCCCCTCTGGAAGTGGATACGGAGGTAACCTCCATACTGCCGGTCATAATACGATGCCTGGAGAAGGAGCCATCCCACAGATACGGCTCCGTAGAAGAGTTCCTCGGTGATCTCGATCGCCGTTTCCGATCCCACAGGGCATGAAGAGATATCCTTGCAATCACGGCATACAGTACCTCCATAAAAACGATATCCCTCCCACTCCTTAGGTAGTACGGGAAACGAGGTTGTATGAAGGAGGAAGGAGAGCGATCGGAAACCAGTATGCGCCATGTCTATGTGATTGGTCATCGCCAGCCCGATACGGACAGCGTATGCAGCGTGATCGGGTACGCCGAGCTGCTCAACAGAACCGATCCGGGCGTTTATATACCCGCTCGCTGCGGTGATCTGAACAAGGAGACCGCCTTTGTCCTTTCCCGTTGTGGAAAGGAACCCCCCCTGCTCATTGAAAGCGTAGAACCGTCCGTGGAAGATCTTCCTTTTCTGGATCCAAGGAATGTGCAGGAGACCGTACCCACCATCGATATCGCGGCCATGATGGATACAAACGATATGCGGAACATGCCAGTGGTGAACGAGGAGGGGATACTCGTAGGGCTGGTCAGTGAGTATGGGCTTGCCCGGGCGTACGTCCGGCGGCAGAAGATCGAACCCCTATCCCTCGCTCCTATCCATCTGGATATACTGGCGCGGATCCTGAGTGCCCGCATCCTCAACGCATCCCAGGAAGTCCTGGAAGGCAGGGTATACATCGCGATCGATGCCCTGCATGTCGCCCTCTCACGCTTGACCCCGCGGGATCTCGCCATTATAGGGGATAACGAACCGGCCCAGCTGGCCCTGATCTCGGCAGGGATCGCCGCGGTGATCATCGCTGAAGATGCCCCGGTGGGCGACCGCGTGATCGGAGCAGCCCGGGACAAAGGAGTATCCATCCTGTCCACTACGCTGGACGCCTTCGGCGTGGGAAAGATGATTAATCTGTCCCTCCCTGGTCGTATGATCATGGAAACGGATGTCCCCCTCGTCCAGTTGACCGATTCCCTGGAGTACGCAAAGCACGTGATCAGTACATCCAAGTTCAGGACCGCCTGTGTCACCCGTGAAGGAGGAGCGTTTCTGGGTCAGATCTCCCGCACCGCGCTCATGCAGGATGTGCAGAAACCGGTAATATTGCTGGATCATAACGAGGCAACCCAGGCCGTGGACGGAATAGAGGACGCGGACATCCTGGAGATCATCGACCATCACCGTCTGGGGGCGATTACCACCTTGAAACCGATCAAATTCCTGAACAACCCGGTCGGTTCCACTTCCACCATCATCGCCTTGAAGTTTATGGAGGCGGGGGAGACCCCCACCCGGGAGACCGCGTGTCTCCTCCTCTCCGGAATCCTTTCGGATACGCTGGGCTTGCGTATGTCCACCACCACTGGAGAAGACCATCGGGCCGTTGCGTATCTTGCGGGAGTTGCGGGCATCGACCCGCAGCAGTATGGAAACGAATTACTGCGCAGAGGAATGGATCTCTCGGGTGCGACGATGGAGGAGCTGCTCACCCGGGATACTAAACAGTATACGTTGTTCGGAAAGGATCTCATCATCGCCCAGGTAATGGTTCCTGGTTATGAGTTCGCCCGCGAACAAGAGGGAGAGATCGGAAAAATCCTCAATCACCTGAAGGAAATGAACCGGGTAGATCTGTATATCGCCCTGTTCACTAACGTGGTGAACGAGGGCAGCGATGTCTATCTGGCGGGAGATGAATCATTGCTGTCCCGTATGGGATTCCATGAACAGCCGATACGGATGGAGGGAATCATGTCGCGGAAAAAGGATTTCCTTCCCCGTCTGGGTCAGCTGCTCCGATCCTTGGATTAATTGGGATCCGGAATTAACACTATTTCTCACGAATCAGCCGCCATGAAAAACATCATCATCAAAGGAGCCCGGGAGCACAACCTCAAAAACATTACCGTGGAAATTCCTCGGGACAAACTGGTCGTCATCACCGGGCTCTCCGGGTCCGGCAAGTCCACGCTTGCCTTTGATACGCTCTATGCAGAGGGTCAGCGACGGTATGTGGAGTCTCTTTCCGCGTACGCCCGGCAGTTCCTCGGCCTGATGAACAAACCGGACGTAGACTCAATCGAGGGACTCTCTCCCGCGATCTCTATCGAGCAGAAGACGACCAGCAAGAATCCCCGATCCACGGTGGGGACGGTAACCGAGATTTACGATTACCTCCGCCTCCTGTTCGCCCGTATCGGAATCCCGTTCTGTCCGGAACATGGAACCCGTATCGAAGCCCAGTCCCCGCAGCGGATTGCGGAACGAATCCGCGAGGATCACTCCGGCCCGGTCACAATTCTCGCACCCATCGTGCGACAGAAAAAGGGAACCTATCAGTCGCTGGTCAAGGATCTCCACCGGGAGGGATACACCCGGGTCCGTATCAATGGTACGATCCAGCGAACCGATGAAGAGGTGGTGCTGGAACGGTATCGCAAACAGGATATCGAGGTCGTGATCGACCGGGTCCAAAGCGGGGATCTGTCCCGTCTAACCGAAGCGTGTGAGCAGGCGCTGCGCAGATCCGAAGGATTGGTTATGGCCCTGGATGAGGAGGGCAATACTTCCCTGTATTCGTCCCTTATGGCCTGTCCGGAATGTGGCCTTACTTTTGAGGAACTGCAGCCGAGAATGTTCTCCTTCAACAGTCCTTTCGGTGCCTGTGAAGCCTGTAATGGACTGGGTATCCGTATGGAGTTCGATCCGGATTTGATCATCCCGGATCGCACGCTCTCTATCGCCGAGGGGGCGGTGGCGCTGTACCGCAACTACGTGGATGGATACCGAACCCAGTACCTGGCCGCCCTGGCCCGCCATTTTGATTTCGATCTGCTCACCCCCATCGCAGACCTGAACGAACGCCAGTACCACGCGCTGATGTACGGCTCTTCTGAACCGATACGATTTTCCATGTCCACGAAAAATGGCGATGCGCACTGGTCTCATACCAGCAGCTGGGAGGGACTGCTCCCGCAGGCGGACCGGCTCTACCATCAGACACAATCGGAGTATCGGCGTCATGAGCTCGAGCGGTTCATGCGCATCACGCCCTGCCCGGCCTGTGGAGGGGCGCGGTTGAAGAAGAAGGTCCTGGGGGTAAAGATCGCCGGAAAATCGATCCGGGAGGTTTCTGATCTTCCCATCAACCGTTGCGGCGAGTTCTTCCATACTCTATCCCTGACTCCCAGAGAGCAGGAGATCGCGCGCCAGATCCTGAAAGAGATCCGGGACCGGCTCCAATTCCTGGAGAAGGTAGGTCTGGGGTATCTCACCCTGTCCCGCAGCGCCGGGACCCTTTCCGGAGGTGAAGCCCAGCGAATACGCCTCGCCACCCAGATCGGGTCCAACCTGATGGGGGTCCTGTACGTGCTGGACGAACCGTCGATCGGTCTCCATCAGAGGGACAATCGGAAACTGATCGAAACCCTTTGCACCCTCCGCGACCTGGGAAACACCCTTCTGGTGGTAGAGCATGATGAAGAGACCATACTTCATGCGGACCATGTCATCGATATGGGCCCGGGCGCGGGTATCCACGGAGGACACGTCGTGGCGGAGGGGTCTCCACGGGAGATTGCGGCAGACGCCCAGTCACTGACCGGCCGGTATCTCTCCGGCGCCCTTCAGATCGAGATACCGGGGAAGAGGCGGAAGAGCAGACGGTTTATCACGATTCATGGGGCGAGAGAGAATAACCTGAAAGGCATCGATGTACGGATACCGGCCGGCGTATTCACGACCATCACTGGCGTCAGCGGCAGCGGTAAGTCCACTCTGGTATACGAGATCCTGTATAAGGGTCTGCAGCGGTTGCTGCATGGTGCCCGGGTCATTCCGGGAGAACACGAAAGCATAGAATTTCAGGGAATGGTGGACAAGGTGGTGGTCATCGACCAGAGCCCTATCGGCAGAACCCCCCGCTCCAACCCGGCGACCTACACCAAGGTTTTTGATGAGATTCGCCGGGTGTTTGCCAGTACCAAAGATGCCCGGGTGCGGGGCTATACACCAGGACGGTTCTCCTTTAATCTCAAAGGAGGACGCTGCGAGGCCTGCCAGGGAGATGGCGTGATACGTATCGAGATGAACTTCCTCCCGGACGTGTATGTGGAATGCGAGGAGTGCAAAGGCAAGCGGTACAACCGTGAGACGCTCGAAGTGAAGTACAAAGGGAAATCCATTGCCGATGTGCTGGATATGAGCGTAGAAGAAGCGTATGAGTTCTTCCATCCCCTTCCGGCCATTCGGAACCGGTTGCGTACCCTCTGCGAGGTCGGGCTGGGCTACATCTGTCTCGGTCAGAGCTCTACCACGCTGTCCGGAGGGGAGGCACAGCGGATCAAACTAACCCGCGAACTGGCCCGGAAGGCGACTGGAAAGACTCTCTATCTCCTGGATGAACCCACCACGGGCCTTCACTTTGACGATGTGAAGAAGCTGATCGCGGTCCTGGATAACCTGGTGGACCGAGGGAATTCTGTGGTGGTGATCGAACACAACCTGGACGTCATCAAATCCGCCGATTACATCATCGATCTGGGTCCTGAGGGAGGCGACGAGGGGGGCAGGGTAATCGCAGAAGGGACACCTGAGGAGGTCGCCCGAACAGAACAGAGCTACACGGGAATCTATCTCCAGAAGGTGCTGCATGCCGCCGATTGAACTCCGGTCCCTGCCGACCGCCCCAGGTTGTTATATGTTCCGGGATTCGGCCGGGGAGATTCTCTATATCGGGAAAGCAAAGCAGTTACGCCACCGGGTGGCGAGCTATTTCCAGAAGGATACCCTGGACCCGAAAACCGATCTGCTGGTCTCGCGAATCGATTCCGTCGATTTCCTCGTCACCAGCAACGAGGTGGAAGCGCTGGTCCTGGAGAATAATCTGATAAAACATCACCAGCCCCATTACAACATCAACTTAAAGGATGCGAAAAACTTTGCATACATCCAGATCACAAACGAGAAATTCCCGAGAATTTCCATTGCTCGCAGGCATGAGGGGGGCGGCCGGTATTTTGGTCCGTTTGTCTCGGCGCGAGAACGGGATCACATCCTTCACCTCATCAAACGGATCTTCTCCCTGCGCACCTGTCGTCGTTTGCCCCGCCGACCGTGCCTGCGATCGTTTATGAATACCTGCAACGCTCCCTGTGAGGGTCGCGTCAGCCCGGAGGAATACAAGATTCAGGTTGAGCGGGCGGTAGCTATCCTGCAGGGCCACATACGACCTCTCATCGCAGATTTACGGAGTGAGATGATCGAACATTCCCGACAGCAGGAATTTGAGCGGGCACGGGAGATCCGGGATCAGATAGCCGCCCTTGAGCGACTGGAGATCCGACAGAACGTGGAACGGCCCCGTTCTCTCGATCAGGACGTGGTGGCGTTCCTTGAGCAGGGCGATCAGGTACATCTGCTCGTCTTCTCGGTGTTCCATGGAAAACTCGCCGAAAAAGAAGAGTTCTCCTTCCCGCTGCGGGAACATTTTCTAGAGGAATTTCTGGTCCAGTATTACAGCGAACGGGAACCCCCCCGGGAACTCATTCTGTCGGAATCCATCGATCCCGTACTGGGTGAATTTCTTACAGAACGGAAAGGAAAGCAGGTAACGGTGACGGTCCCCCGCCAGGGAGCGAAGATGCGCCTCATTGAGCTGGTGCACCGTAATCTGGAGCTGGCGGCGGGGAGCACCTCCCGTAAAGTGGAAGCGTTGCAGCATGCCCTGCGGCTCCCGGAACCTCCCCGATGCATCGAGTGTTTTGATATTTCCCACCTCTCCGGTACGTCCATGGTGGGTTCTATGGTGCGTTTCAGCGATGGCATGCCGGAAAAGGCTCAGTATCGCCGCTTCCGCATTCGATCGGCCGATATACCGGATGATGTAGCGGCTATGGCGGAAGTGGTGAGGCGGCGATATACGCGCCAGATGAAGGAGAAGAACATGCTTCCGGACCTGATCCTGATCGATGGAGGAATCGGGCAACTGAGCGCCACTCTCGGTGAATTGCGGAAACTGGAGATATCCGTACCGGTGGCGGCCCTCGCCAAGAAAGAGGAGGAGGTGTACGTGCCCGGCCTGCCCCTTCCCCTGCCCCTTTCCCGTAGGGATCGTGCGTCTCTTTATCTTCAGGAGATCCGGGACGAGGCACACCGCTTTGCCCATTCGTATCACGTCCTGCTGCGGAAAAAGGAGGTTTCCCGATGACCGATTTCCACCTGTGCTCTTCCTTCCAACCCAGGGGTTCCCAACCTCAGGCGATTCAGGAACTCGTGGAGGGTATTCGGGGCGGGATGCCCGCACAGACCCTCCTCGGGGTCACCGGGTCGGGTAAAACCTTTACTATCGCAAACGTGATCGAAGCAACGCGGTTGCCCACCCTTGTCATCGCCCATAATAAGACCCTGGCGGCTCAGCTCTATCACGAATTCCAGGAATTTTTCCCTGAAAACCGTGTAGAATATTTCGTTTCCTATTATGACTACTATCAGCCGGAGTCCTATATCCCGCAAAGAGATCAGTACATCGAGAAGGATGCACAGGTCAATCCTCGTATCGAGCAGATGCGCCTCTCCGCCACAGCTTCCCTCGCCACGCGATCGGATGTAATTGTGGTCGCCTCTGTTTCCTGCATCTACGGACTGGGGAACCCAGAGAACTTCCGGAACCTGGGGTTTGAGCTGAGCACCCGGCAAACCATCTCCCGTGAGCAGATCCTGCGGCATCTCATCGATATCCAGTATGAGAGAAATGACCTGGAGATGGTCCCCGGGCGATTCCGTGTGCGGGGTGACGTTGTTGATCTGGTACCCGGCTACCAGCAGAATGTCGTACGAATCGAGATGTTCGGGGACACCATAGAACGGATTCGGGAGATAGACAGAACTTCCGGAGACCCGGTACGGGACCTTTCCCACTATTACGTCTACCCCGCCCGACACTTCGTCATACCCGAGTCGACCCAGAAACAGGCAATTCAGTCGATCCATAAGGAACTGGAACAACGGCTCCCTGAACTCGGTGCTCTGGAGTCGCACCGGCTGGAACAACGGACCCTGTATGATCTGGAGATGATCGAGGAAACCGGTTCCTGTAAGGGAATCGAGAACTATTCCCGCCACTTTGATTTCCGAAATCCCGGGGAGAAACCCTATTGTCTGCTCGATTATTTCCCAAGGGATTTTCTGATGGTGATCGATGAGAGCCATCAGACCATCCCTCAGCTTCATGGAATGCATCGTGGGGACCATTCACGGAAACAGGCCCTCGTCGATTATGGATTCCGGCTACCCAGCGCCTATGACAACCGACCTCTCACCTTTCAGGAGTTTTCTCGGTATATGCGGCACGTTATCTTTGTTTCTGCCACCCCCGGCCCCTTCGAGATCTCCCATTCGGGGAGGGTGGTAGAGCAGGTGGTACGGCCCACCGGCCTTCTGGAACCTGAGGTGATCGTGCGGCCGCTGGAAGGTCAGACCACCGATGTCATCCGCGAAATCGAAAAGACCATCCAGCGAGGGGACCGAGCCCTGGTGACCACCCTCACCAAACGGCTGGCCGAGGAGCTGGCCGATTATCTCTCCCGTCAGGGGGTGAAAACCCGATATCTGCATTCGGAGATCGATACCATCGAACGGACGGAGATCATCCGACAGCTCCGACTGGGAAGATTTGACGTGCTCGTCGGCATCAATCTGTTGCGGGAGGGTCTGGATATTCCAGAGGTGGGCTTCATCGGCATCCTTGATGCAGACAAGGAGGGTTTTCTGCGCGATGAACGGAGTCTGATTCAGACGATTGGTAGAGCGGCTCGGAACCTCAATGCCCGCGTAATTCTTTATGCCGATCAGATGACCGGTTCGATGCGTCGTGCGCTGGATGAGGTCGAGAGAAGAAGGACTATCCAGGAATCCTACAACCGGCAGCATGGCATTACCCCGCGTCCGATCATCAAACCCGTCCGGGAGAAAGAAGTGGATCTGAAAGACACCCGGCATGTGCCTAAAAGCGAAGTGCCCAATCTGATCATCGAACTGGAGGCGAAGATGCACGCGGCCGCTGAGGAGCTGGATTTCGAACGAGCGATCGCACTTCGTGACACCATCAAAAATCTGCGAAAAAAGATGGATATCGGGTAACCGGAGGGAACGCCCTGCCACTGTTTATCGCTGGTAGGGATGGCCCCGGATCTGGCGGAACGCCCGGTAGAGAGCTTCGAGGAGAATAAGGCGAACCATGCGGTGGGGGAAGGTCATCCGCGAGAGTGACAACCGCAGATCTGCGGTATTGAGCACCTGAGTAGAAAGACCAAGTTCGCCGCCGATAAGAAATACCACGGAATGGGGGCCTCCGACTTCCCGGATCCGGATGTGCTCCGCAAACTCCCTGCTGGAGACCTCCTGCCCTTCCGGATCCAGTGCCACCACCCAGGCACCAGAGGGTACGGACGCAAGTAGAGAGGTGCCCTCCGTTTCCCGCGCCCGTTCCTTTTGAACGTCCTCGGCACGGGGAGGAACGGTTTCGTCCGGTACTTCCAGGATCCGCAGCGATACATAGGGTCGCAGACGTTTTGTGTACTCTTCGATCCCTTCCCGAAGGTACCTCTCCTTCACTTTTCCCACCGCGATGATGTGGATCTTCATCAGCAGGGATTGTCGCGGGGCGGGTCATGAAGGTTCCTTTCCCCCGTTTGACTTGCCGCGGATTCAACGGGAGTCAACCAGAGCATCTCTTCCGACGGAAAAGATATACCCCGAGTCCAGGAATAGGCTTAATGGAGGGGAGCTCGTATGCATCCATTGGTGGATAGCATGGTAGCAGGAAAGAACCGCACCGCTGTGGAGATCGGGACTAAAGAGAGTGCACTCTGCACCCTGGAAAATATCCATCGGGCGATACGGGACCTGAAGGATGTGCGGAGGCATGTCCGTGGAGATCACAAACGAAAGATCGATGACGCGATCACCGTATACCGCATCATCGCGTTCGAAGCGATGAAGACGTATGCGATCAGTCGGGAGGAGGCACAGTCCGCCCTAAGCAGGAGCGGGGATTCGTGATGACCGAACCGCAAGAACCCTCCGGTACAATTGGTGGAGAATCACCGCAGGGTCCGATGCGGGAGCCCTGCGGGATTTTTCCGGTAAAGAGCGGCGGCCCGGTGATTGGGATGGGGTTGATATTCCTTCTCGCTGCATCCCTGCCCGCAGTCCTGGGGATCGGACCCAACGCCTTTCCAATGACGATTCTGTTCGGCGGGTTTGGGATTTTCCTGATCTGGCTGGGGGTAACCAAGTGACCGCCCCGAAATTGGGATACCGATCGGAGTCCATAGCAGAGAACTTCCTGGATACATGCCAAAAAATTCACGGGTTACGCGAATCCCGTACAGATATTTGAGGCGGATATTCAGTCCTGCAACCTAGCGATTTTTGGCGTGTAGATCCACAAATTCTGTTTCACGGGTCCGTACGTCGTATAGAGCAATGGTCGAAACGCCCGTAAGGTACCCGCATACCTCCCCGGGATTTACCACGAAGGTCGTTCCTTTCTTTTCAACACCTTTCCGATGGGAGTGTCCATGCACGATCAGATCGAACGTGCCTCCCCGAACCAGGGCCTCCAGGAGGTCCGGTTCTTCCCCATGGAGAAGAGCGATCGAACAGCCATCCGGCCGTGTGGTGGCGAAGGTGCCGCGGATTTCAAACCCCTCTTTTTCTGTGATCTTTTTCCTGAGGAGAACGTGATCCCCATCGTTATTCCCGAATACTCCGATAAAAGGAGCGTTCAGCTGGTGCAGTTCGTTTACCACAAAGGGTGCGATGAAATCCCCCGCGTGCAGAACGAGGTCCACCTGACGATGGTTCAGCTCCGAAACTGCAGAGCGCACAAACGGCAGGTGATCGTGCGTATCGGACATCAGACCCACTAACATGTCATTCCTCTGGAATATGACGGATTCCCCTCTTAAGTTGATGAATCTTTCCCGTTTCTCAGGAAAAGGCATTCCGGCACCGGAAAAATGCACAGTATGAATTGATCCCGTCTCCTTCAAGACGGGAAGATTCAGGAACAGGAACGGGACGCGGAAGAGCAAAAGAGTTAATTATTACCCTACCCTCTTCATACTCTTTCGATATCATGAAGAGGCTGACGCGATCGAAAAAGAACCGGATCATCGCAGGTGTATGCGGGGGAATTGGGGAATATCTCGACATCGATCCCACCGTGATTCGCGTCATCTGGGCAATTCTCACCGTTGCATCGTATGGTACCGGCCTCCTTGCCTATCTTCTGGCATGGGTGATCATCCCGGAAGCAGAACCGACTCACCAAACCGAGGCATCAGGAGCCATCATGTCTTCGGAGGAGAATAAGCAGACCTGAGCCCTTTTATATGGGAGAAATTCTATGACCGTAACTACCCCTACCACTACTCCTGCAGAAGAGAAAGAGATACAGAGAATCCGAAAGTGGGCAGAGGAATACGCCCGGAAACATGGATACAAATTGAATCCGAACGAGAAACAGCTGAATGTCATCCTCCGGGGCCTGGCACGCATCAAAAGTCGAACAGGGGAACAATATTGCCCCTGTCGTGTCCGAAGCGGAGATAAAGAAGCAGACAAGATGATCATCTGTCCCTGTGTCTATCATGTGGATGAAATTACCAAAGAGGGACACTGCCACTGCAACCTGTTTCATCAGGCAGAAACACAAATGGCGGAACATAAGGATTCGCAGGTACCGGAATCCGGCGGACATGGCGCGAAAGATCTCGATACCTAGATAGAGATATCCCCCATATCTAGGATCGCAGAAGGTATTCTTCCATGGACGATCCGTGCATTCTGTTTCCGGTGGACGTCGAGGAGAGTACGGATGTGCTCTTCCCCGCGGCAGGAGAGATCGGGAAGGTCGGGTTCGGCGAGTTCCGGTTGCTCCATGTGGTGCATCCGGTCGATGCTCTGGCCGATCCGGAGGCCATAAAGACGAGGAAGAAAACCCTGATCCGATACCGAAAGGCTCTCCTTGGATACGGGATTCCCGTTGTCCATGGTGAGGTGGTAATCGGAACACCCTGGCTCGAGATCGTGGAGCGTGCACGTTCACCCGAGGTGGCCTTCGTCCTGATGGGATCTCAGGGAAAAGGCCTTCTCCAGAGAATTTTCCTGGGTAGCCAGACAGAGAACGTGTTATACCATACCGACGCCACGTTGTTTGTCCTGCGCTTCCGACAGGTGGATGAAGAATTCCGCCTTGCCGACCCGCATCCGTTTTCCCATATTCTCTATGCGACCGACCTGTCCGAAGGAGCACGAATGGGCATACCCTATCTGGAGCGGATCGGCTCTGGGTCCGGCCGACTTACCATCGCACATGTAGAAGACGTTCGGCATCTTGGATATGCGACCCCCGAGGTGCTGAACGGTCTGCGAATCCAGGCGGAAAAAGAGCTCAATACGTTAAAGGATCGGTTTCTGGATCGCGGGTTTGAGGAGGTGAAGATCATTGTGCGCAGAGGAAATGCCATTAGCGAGCTTCTCCACCTGATCGAGGATATACAACCTTCCCTTCTGGTCATGGGGGCAAAGGGCAATTATGATATCGCCGAGAGGGCTCTGGGCGGAGTTGCGGAAACCCTCATTCACCGTGCCCCTGTCCACATTCTGCTTTGCCGAAGATGATGGTAAATCCCATAGTATTTTGAACCGCTTCTGATGTATTTCCGGTTCTCCACCCCTGTCGCCCGGCCATCAGAGAGCGGATATGGCTCATAGCCTCCTCCCGTTCGGTTATTCTTCCACGGAAATGATCTGCACCGGGCAGGCATCTGCCGCATCCTGCACACATTCCCGCAGATCCTCAGGGACCTCACCTTCACCCAGGTTATCGTTCCGTCGGTATGGGGGGACAACCTCACTGAATGAATCATCGGGGTTCATCTCAAAAAATTCAGGGCACAGATCCCAGCATGAAGCACAACTGGTGCACTCTTCGCGGCGAATAACACAGACTGCCATAATGGTCATCACACTCACCCACATCCTGTGCTATGATGGCACATAAAAATTCCCCGGCCGAGAGTTCCCATCCCGTCCCAGGATTTATGATGCACGGGTGGGCGGGGGCGAGACGAAATCCGGGGTGGATGATAGGAGACCCCCCAATCCCTCCGTATTATATCGAATCCCCTAGGGTTCAGGTCACCGTCGCTTCTTCAAACCGCCAGCGGGCCAGAAAGAAGGTGATCAGGGCAAACACCACCAGGCCGGCAAATGAATACGTGACATCCAGTGGGCTGAGAACATACCGGTTTCCCAGCGCATAAAAATCAGATCCGATGGAGAAGTACCGTATCCCGCTGATCAGGTGCGTAAGAGGGTTGATGAGAGAAAATGACTGCAGGAAGGAGGGGAAGGAGTCGATGGGATACAGGGCATTGCTCACGAAAAACAGGGGCATGCTGAGCAGGGTGATGACTCCCTGCAGACCTTCCGGGGATTCCATACTCACCGCGATGGCGGAGGAGAAAAAGAGGAATCCCATGGAAAAAACACCGACGAACGCAAAGATCCCTACAACTGCCAGCAGGAGCTGAAGAATGGAAAATCCCGCAAAAAAACGAACCCCGAGCAGAAGGCCGAAGAGGGTGATAATCACCACCTGTATGAGGGACTTAGTCATGCCGGATAGTCCGACACCGATAATGATGTGCGTCCTCGGAAGAGGACTGGCCAGTATCTCTCTCATGAGCCCCCAGTTCTTGTCGAACAGAAAGATGATGCCACCATAGAGGCTGGTAAACAGAGTGGTCATGGCGATCATGCCGGCCCCCATAAACGTGAGGTATCCGATGCTGTAGGCGCCCGGGGGAACCGGTATTCCGCTGGTGTACCGATCGAAATTGCTGGACATGGCGATTCCAAAGAAGGCGAGCCACAGGGCCGGCTGCAACAGGGACGAGAAAAGCAGCGATTTGTACCGCACGTAGCGGACCATGTCTCTCCAGTAGATGGTAAGAAACCCCAGCTCCATCACCGCTCCTCCTTATTCCCGGAGATCGTCCCGGCGGATCCCCCGTCACGGATCTCGCGGCCGGTATAGTGGACAAAGACTTCATCCATGGACGGCTTTTTCAGATTCACCGTCCGGATAGTGATTCCGGACGCCCGTACCCTCTCCATGATGCCCGGAAGGATCTTTGTTCCATCCCCTTCGATCAGTGCCAGAAGCCCTTCTTCCTTATGCTGTACGGACCGTACACCCGTTTCTGTTTCCAAGAGAGTGCCGGCCCGTGCATCGTCGTCCGTCTCCATATAGATGACGTCCTGCCCCAGCCGGTTTTTCAATTCTATGGGAGACCCCGAGATGATGATCTTGCCGTGATCGATGATGCTGATCCGATCACTCAATCGATCGGCTTCATCCATGTAATGGGTGGTAAGAAAGATCGTCGTTCCCTCTTTGTTTACATCCCGGATATACTCCCAGGTTTTCAGGCGCGTCTGGGGATCAAGTCCCAGTGTCGGTTCATCCAGGAACAGCACCTTGGGTCGGGTCATCAGGCCGCGAGCCATCTCCAGTCGTCTCTTCATTCCTCCGGAGAGGTGTTTGGTCAGGGTATCCCTCTTCGATTCCAGCTCGACCATAGTAAGGAGATCAGCGATACGCGATCGTCTTATTTCCAGGGGCATGGAGTACAGCCGCCCGTGGAACTCCAAGATCTCGAATACGGTCATGTCCCGGTCCAGCGTGGTCTCCTGGAACACGATCCCGATCGAGGCCCGTACCTGTTCCGGTTCCCGCGCGATATCGAATCCTGCGACCCGGGCCGTACCGGACTGGATGGTAAGGAGGGTGATAAGTATGTTGATTACCGTACTCTTTCCTGCCCCATTCGGCCCCAGGAAAGAAAAGATCTCTCCTTCTTTCACCGAAAAGTCCACCGAATCAACCGCTTTGAGATCCCCGTACCGGTGGGAGAGGTTCTTCACCTCGATGATTGCGTCGTCCATTTCGGAAGCCCTTGGATATAGGATACGGTCCCCGGCATATTTGAAATCTGTTACCGCCCCCTCCGGCTGACCAGGACATTCTATCACTGCGAAATTTTTCGAAATTAAAGGTAGTTATTTAGGATATCCGGGCCAATGTCCGGTGATGAGCGTTCAGAAAATGATTCTGGGTTCTATCGCCGCGATTCTGGTGTTCAGCGCGGTGTTAGGAAGTGCGATGGCCGCACAGGATTCCACGGCTTCGAATGAAAAACTGATTTATACATCTACGACAGGAGAAGTGCTCGCACGGCCGGATCAGGTCGAGCTCTCTCTGGCGGTGCAGACCGAGAATATCGATGCTCGTATAGCCCAGCAGAATAATGCCGGCCAGATGGCATCCACTATTGCCGCACTGGAGAACGCCGGGATTCCAGCGGACAGGATAAAGACTACCGGCTATTCCATATATCCGGTATACGATGATTCATCCTCGATCATGGGATCGAAGGTGAAGTTCTACCGGGTCACCAACACGCTGCTGGTCACCCTCACCGACATCACCCGGGCAGGGGAGATCGTCGATCTCGCGGTGGCGAATGGGGTCAATGAGGTAAATTCCATCTCGTTCACCATGAGCGAGGGGCAGCAGAAAGCCCTTCGTTCGGATGCACTGCGGGATGCCATGACCCGTTCAAGGTCGGATGCCGATATCGTGGCGGCTGCAGGGGGGCTTACCATCACCGGCATCAAGGAGATTACGGTATCCGGCGGATACTATCCCGTACCGGTGTCGGACTATCGCTATGCGGAAGGGGCCGCAAAAGCGTCCACTCCGATCGTGCCGGGAGATGTACGGATCAGCGCCTCGGTTTCAGTGACCTATATCTGCGTCTGATTCCGATTCGTACACATTATTTTATTCTGAAAAATGGCATGTTTCGGGATCGGTCGTTCCCGAACACCGTTCAGTGGGAGCTCTTACCCATTACGATAGATCCCTCCAAGGGGGGGGTCCTTCCCTCCCGGCTCACCGGTAAATTCCGTCGACAGGGACCGTATACAAACGCATATAGCAGAACAGGATCTAACGTAGTGCTTGGTGCCCATGGAGCGGACGATCGGGTTCAAGGAGAGACGGTACATCGAGGAGCTCAGGATCCTTGCCCGCGCGACGGCAGTAGACTGTGTGGTTGATGAAAAATTCGACCGAATCATCTATATCATACGCCCGGGAGATATGGGACTGGCCATCGGTAAAGGAGGCGAGACCAGTAAAAAGCTACAGAAAGCCCTGGGCAAAAAGATCGAAATGGTGGAGTTTTCCGAAGATCTGCGCACCTTTATCGAGAATGTCTTTAAACCCGCAGAAGTGTCGGGAATTCGTATTCATGAAGACACCGGGAGGGTGGATGTGTGCATCCGCAGGAAATCGGATCTCGGAATTGCGATCGGCAAGGGCGGAGCGACCGTGGAAAAGGCCCGGATGCTCCTGAAGAGATTTTTTCACCTCGATATCGGGGATGTACTGGTTCTGGAAGGGGGATCCGTTTGAACGATGGAGAGATATTGGATACCCTCTGGCAAGTGATCGAGGACCGGGCCAACCACCCGAGTGACTCATCGTACGTCAGCCGTATTCTGCGGGACCCCAAGGGCCCTGATAAAGCCCTGGAAAAACTTGGGGAGGAGTCCATCGAATTCATTCTCGCCGCCAAGAATGGGATCCCCGAAAGGGCGGTTTCCGAGGGAGCGGACCTGTTGTTTCATTTTCTGGTCGCTCTCTATGCATCCGGAGTATCCTTGGAAGACGTACTAGGCGAACTCGCAAAACGAAGAAGATGATCAGGATTCGCAGGGTTCCTTCTTTAACTGGAACTTAAACACGATTCCCTGCTCCGGATGGCCGGGGATACGATCCTCCATCCAGATTCTTCCCCCATAGCGTTCGACCAGCATCCGGCACAGATACAGCCCCAACCCCTTCCCCCGGATTTTGGTCTGACCCCTCTCGAACCTGCGAAACAGCAGAGGTTTTACCGAATCCGGGATTCCCGGCCCATTGTCGGATATCGCGACCTCGGCCATATCCCCCTGATCGGTGACAGACACGGAGATCTGAACCTCTTTTCCTCCGAATTTCAAACTGTTCCCGATGAGATTGGCGAAGATCTCTGCCAGCAGGGGATCGGCACACACGGTAAGACCCGAAGGCTCGAACTGAATATGGGCATCCGGGAATCCCTTCAACTCCCGGACGATGACCTCATCCAGGATCATCGGTTGAAGGACCGCTTCTTCCTCCCGAATCTTGCGCATCGTGGAGACGTTAGAGATGATGCCCGTGCTCCGCCGGATGCCTGCGGTGAGTTTTTCTGCCATGTCTTTCCGGTCACCCTCCAGCATTTCGGCGAGCAACTCCGCATACATCAGGGATACCGCATTGGCATTATTGATGTCATGGATCATGATATCCAGATACAGATTGGAGAGGGTATTGGATTCCGCCAGTTCTTCCTTGAGCAACCCGCAGTGGATGGCATTTCCCACCTCGTGCGAGAGCGATTCCAGAATCATACGTTCGCCTTCAGAAAGTGGCTCTTTTCGGCCGGTCATGAAGTTGACCGCACCGATTACCCTCGAATCCGCAAAGAAGGGGATCCAGGCAATGGAGAGAAGGCCTATCTCCTTCTTCTCCAGAAATTCTGACTTCCCCTCCAGGAAGATGGATCGATAGGGAGGGTCATGTACATCCAGATACTTCGCTCCCTCGGTCATCCATTCCGGCATACCAGATTGTGCTGCCAGCCGTGCGGTCGTCTTGCCGGGTTCGATCAGATACACGGCTCCGGCATTCAGGGAAAGTAGCTGCAGGGCTTTTCCCAGAAGCATGGTCAGGTTATTCTCCAGATTCTGGGACGCGGTGGCCGCCTTGAACATCTGGTTGATGATCGAGAGGGATCTGTTCTGTTCGGCGAGCTGTTGCTCGGCCTGTTTACGCTCCGTCACATCCAGGAATGAGGCTACATACCGTTTCCCACCAGGAATGGGCGCAAGGGCGATGAACGCCTGGCGCACGGATCCGTCCTTCCTCAGGAAACGGCATTCGCATAGGCCCTGACGCGATGCGATCTGACGGGAGAGGTTTTTCCTGTCATCGGGAGGCAGGAGATCCGACAGCTTCTTCCCGACCAGCTCGTCTGACATATACCCGGAAATCCTCTCCAGCTCCGCATTGGCGCGGAAAATGGAGAGATCCGCATCCAGAATGGCGGTGGCAGCAAGGGTACGTTCAAAGATGGTCCGATACAGATCTTCCGAAGTCCGTATCGACTCCATCAATGCGTTCTGTTCCGTGACATCGGTACCCACGGCCAGCACATACTGGATGGAGCCCTCCTCATGGAAGACCGGTCGATAGCGCCATCGTGCGGTAATCATCCGCCCTTCCCTCGTCACCATTCGAACTTCGTCTTCCACTTCGGTTCGGGATTCGATGGTCCTGCGGAATCTGCGGAAAGCGGACTCCCTCTCATCCGGCATGACGACCTGGGCATAGAATCCCTTGCCCAGCAGCTGATCCTTACTCAGTCCCAACCCCTTCAGCAGGGTCGTTCCGGCAACGAGAACCGTCCCCTCGCTATCCAGAGATAGCAGATAGATGGGAAGAGTTTCCAGCAGATGTCCGCTGAATTCCCTCTCCCGTACCAGCTGTTCCTCGATCTTCTTTCGTTCCCCCGCCTCCTGGCGGAGCTGTTCATTAACCCGGGTCAGCTCCGCGGTTCGGCCCTCAATAATCTCACTCAGATCACCGACGTGGCGATCGATCTCCCGCTGTAGCAACACACGCAGGGTGATATCCTGAAAGATATCCAGACGCATACCTTTGAAGGGGCCATGTTCAATCACCTGACTCGAATATTCTATCCAGATCGGCTGTCCGGAAGGGACAGATAGTCGGATCTCGGTGGTCGGAACCGGAGTTACCGCAGCGAGGGAAGTAAAAATCTGTTCGCGGATACGCTCCCCATCGGTGAAACGGGGAACAATATAGGTATTAAAGAAGGTGAACGCGTCCTGCCCCTGCGCCGCATTCCGTGAGATTCCGAACAGTCGTTCCATGGCATTATTCAGCCAGAGGACCTTCAGATCTCGGTCTATCAATACGACGCCGAAATCGAGACCCTCGATGAGGGAGGGGATGCCAGGAGTGGACTTTTTTTCTTCTGCCACAGAACACCTGTTCGCTCTATACTCTTATTTTATAAGTGATTAATCATTATGTCAATTATAATATAAACCTTTCTATCAATGAGTAATATAATTTTTTTCCATTTTTATAAAATATCAAATTATAACATTATAATAGAAAAAATAACAATAATAATATGTCTGATTAAGAAATCTATTGTTTTAGTGTGTTTCTGAACAGAGATTTCGCACAATTAGAGGTAACTCTTGAGATCGATCATCTTCTCCAGATCTTCCCGGCCGATAGCGGCTTTATCCACCACTTCCTGCGCCACCAGAATGGGAGACTTCGTGCGCAGCGCAATGGCGATGCCATCACTGGGCCTGCAGTCCAGTATCTCCTCGCGTTCTCTCTGACGGATGATCAGATTGGCAAAAAAGACCCCATCGTCGAGGGCATCGATTCGAAGAGCCACCATCGAAATGGACAGGCGTACAAAGAGATCGATGAACAGATCGTGCGTGATAGGTCGGGGAAGCGTTTCCTGATTGAGGGCGTTGGTGATGGAGATCGCCTCCCAGAGGCCGATGTAAATGGGCATAAAGTGATTGTTTTCCACATGGAGAAGAACCGTAGGTGCATTACCCTGTTCCGTCTGTGTGATATATACGCCCTGAACCGTGCAACGATGGTAGTCCATGAATACACAGGAAAGGGTGCCGATCAGGATAAACATTTGGTCATTCGATCTTTACCGTGCTTGCTTCCTTGCGGATGATTGCCACGCCCGCCACAAAACCGATTACCAGATGGAAGTAGTAAAAGACCATGCGCCACAGCACCACAAACACTCCCACGATCGCCGCAGGGACGAAAAGCCCGTACAGGGAGGTGGCAGAGACCTCGGCGATCCCGGACCCCCCCGGAGTGAGGGGGATCATCATGATGATGGCAATGATGATCTGGGCCACGAACGACTGCACCACATGAGGTGGCTGACCCAGTCCCATCAGAATGAGAGAGGCGGTAAAGAATTCGGAAAACCAGAAAAGGGCGGTGAAGACGATAGGCCAGCCCAGAATCCCTCCCTTCCCCTGTTTCATAAAGTGGCTCAGGGATTCGTGAAAGTTATCCACCTCCCGATCGATCCGTCCCAGAAATGCCTCCAGCCGTTTGACGTCCCACTTTCTCAGGAACCAGCTGGTGAGCCTCTTGACGACTCTTTTTAAGGTAGTGGGCGAACGGATGGCGAACAGGAAGAGAAGAATCGCTCCGACCATCAGTATCCAGGACACATACAGCGCGATCAGGGCAGAGGAGCTGGGACTTAAGAGGCTCCCCAGCAGAACGATCACCACCGCCCCCGTAATTCCAAGAACGATCGCATCAAACAGACGTTCGGTGATAACGATGGCGGTTGAGTCTCCCACCGGAACCCCCGCCCGATAGAGCTGATGCACGCGGACGGGCTCACCTCCCGCCTGAGCCGGTGTGATCGCCCCGACAAACAGGTTCGCGAGTATCAGATTGAAACAATAGCGGAAGGAAACGGAATAACCGAGATTCTTTACCATAAACTGAATGCGCAGGCCCCAGAATGCCAGGGATACAATGTGGAGGAGAAAGGCGAGAAGCAGAAACCAGGGGTTCAACTGACGGATATACTCAAACGTTTTCTCGTCCACGGTAAAATAGAGCACCGCGATGAGGACCGCGGTCGTAAAGGCAATCGAGATCCACATCCATTTCCAGTGCGACATTTTCATGAGTTGTACCTAATTGTTCTGAGGGCCGGCCGTAAGAGACTCTTGAATATCCCTGTACGAATAAGGTGCATATCTATAAACTCTTAAGCAAATCAAATCGTGAACAGCTCCCTACGGCCGACGATGCGGAACAGTCCTGTCCTCGCCCCGGTATCAAGCCATCCGTGCCCATAGGCGAAATCCTGTAGGGCAACCGCAAGGTTCCCTGCGGAACATTCTATGGTTCCCTGTATCCGAGCTGTCTGTGCCTGTTTGAGGATTTCCTCACAACCCCTCCAAAGAATGCTGGCCTGATCGGGAGCCGGTTCCAATGCCGCGATTCCCTCTTCCAATAATCTCTGGTAGCGGTGGACCTTTTCTACCCACCGGGGATGTAGAGCGGGGTCGGGCAAATAGCCCGAAAGCGGTGTCCCGTCTCTCCTCGGCACACTCACCAGACCCAGAAACGTGCCTGCCGCCAGCCAGCCTTCGGCATAACCGAATGCGGCGACCGCATTCACCGGATCTCTGGTATTAAGGAAGAGCGATCCGTCATCGATATACGCCTGCACCATCCGCTGAACAGTCCTCCCCGCATGGCCGAGAACAGATCCCTCTGGGGCAGGGCAGACAAGGCCCGAAAGAACCGATCGAATCTGCTGTTCATATGTATGAAGGATCATGATCGTGCAAATTTTTCCAGATACTCGGCTTCCATGGGATGCAGATCCGCGGGGACGACCAGGATGTGCAAGGGCGGACCAAAATCTATAGACCGTAACCTGTCCGGGGTCCCGGCACGGATCGTTGGACTATCAGAACCTGCGCGTGCCACCCCCACCAGGAGATTCGGCAGGCGGACATGCTTCCCCTCCGCCATTCTCTCCAGAAATGTCACACCCTCTGCGATGGTCATGAGATGGTCACCGGAGATGTCCAGATAGACAAGGGTGTGCAGGTGCAAAGACTGATTGAGGAGAATCGTTTCCAGGGGAGTAACGGGGAACCATGTACCCTGAGGGAACGGTATTGAACATGATTTCCCGAAGCGATAGTTCTGGAGGCCAGTGAGACCACACACAGCGGTGGAGATGGAGGCGCCATGGATGATCCCGGTCGCAATCCCCCGCTCCGCAGCCCGAAGGCGGAGATCTACGTGAGTGGTAGAGACCATGGGATCCCCGCCGGTAAGAAACACTACACACCCCTTTTCTGCGGCGTCCAGAATGGGTTCCGGATGGAGTTCCACGTCTTCGCGGGAAAGGGCAACAAGAGTCTTTCCGAAAATCCTTTCCATCTCCGAAACGGTCGTTCCCATGAGCCGCGATGTGTAGAATTCCGAAAAGATTCGATCCGCGTGCCGGATACATTCCAGACCCTTCACCGAGACGTCGTCCCAGCTGTACAGACCCATCCCTACAAAGACCAACATATGGGCTCTGCCCCCAACCTCACTATGCTCTTTCCCAGCGTGTATTATTAGAGTTCCCATCCGGTTAGGTGAGAAGAAGTTAAAACGAGGTCACCCCAGTACGCCTATCCCCATCGCACAGCGTCTCCAACGCGGATTTGGAGGGACATTCCCTCCAGCAGATCCTTCCTACTTTCCCTCCCTCATCCAGTCACAGTACGCCCTAATCTAGGGATATCGATTCCGAACAGAAACAAACCCCCGAATAGGATTGATGCTTAATTAGGATCCCGGGAAATGAATACACATGGACGAGACCAACCGGCGGGTAGCCGAGCTGTTGTACTGTATGGGGCAGCTCCTGGAGATTCGGGGTGAGGATTCGTTCAAGATACGGGCCTACTACCGGGCCGCAGAACAGGTCAACCGGTTGAACCGATCCCTGCGGGACCTCTCAGAAGATCAGGTTCGCGCGATACCCGGGATCGGTGAGAAGATCGCCCGAAAGATCGGCGAAATACTGGCCACCGGCACCTTTCAGGAACTGGAGGAGATTCGGAGCGGAATTCCCTCCTCACTTATCGATCTGTTGAATCTGGAAGGGGTGGGCCCCAAGACGCTGGCAAAACTCTGGAGAACGATGGGCATCCAGAGTATTGAGGATCTGGAGAAGGCCGCACGAGGCCACCGCATCCGGGCACTAAAAGGATTTGGAGAAAAGAAAGAAGCCGATATTTTGCGTGCGATCCAGCTCTACCGCTCACAGGGTTCGCGAATGAACCGGCTCCAGGCGGATCGGGTGGTCCAGTGCATACAGGGGGCATTCGCCGGCGGTTCATTCGAGGTGGCGGGAAGTTACCGACGAGGTAAAAGTACCATAGGAGACATCGACATCATCACCCCCCTTCCCCCTTCCCTGGTGAATCCCCGGCTGCGGGAGGTGGGGGAGGAGATGATCGATGAGGGGGACAGAAGATCCTCGGTTCGCTGCCAGGGGCAGCGGGTGGATATCCGCTTCGCCCGCCCGGAGGAATATGGATCCATGCTTCTGTACCTCACCGGGTCTAAAGATTTCAATATCCGCCTTCGGGAGATCGCCCTTTCCCGTGGATTGAAACTGAATGAGTATGGGATAGAGGATAAAAAAGAGGGGGTCCTGCACACCTTTTCTCACGAGGAGGATATTTTTCTCTTTCTGGAGATGGAATACATCCCACCCGAGTTGAGAGAGAATCAGGGAGAGATCCCCCTGGCGACCGAATATCGCCTTCCCCATCTGGTGGAGAAGACACACATCCGAGGAGATCTGCATACCCATTCATCGTGGAGTGATGGTCATCTAGCCCTGGACGAACTTGCACGGGCCGGTGAAGCCCTCGGATACGAATATCTCCTGGTCTCGGATCATTCCGCAACACTCGGTATCGCACGGGGACTCGATGAAGACCGGTTACGTGCCCAGATGCATGAGATCGAACGAATTAACCGGTCTTCTGCCTGCATGCTCCTGGCGGGCACGGAGGTGGACATCCTGAGCGATGGCAGTCTGGGTCTCTCCGGATCGATCCTGCGGGATCTGGATCTGGTCATCGCCTCCATCCATTCGGGTTTCAAACAGGAGAGAGACCCCATTACCCGGCGGCTGATCACCGCCGTAACGAATGACGACGTTGATATCATCGGTCATCCTACGGGAAGGATACTTGGGGAGCGGGAGGGATACGATATCGATATGATGCGGTTGATTGAGGCAGCAGCGGACGCCCACACAGCGCTGGAGATCAATTCCTCGCCTCATCGACTGGATCTCGATGATCTGCATGTGCGGGAAGCGACCCGGCATCATGTCCCACTGTCCCTGGGTACCGACGCTCACTCTGCCCGGGAGCTTTCCTGCATCCAGTATGGTCTCCTGGTCGCACGCCGGGGGTGGTGTGAGCCTCGGGACGTACTGAATACACGTAGCCGGCAGGATCTACTGGAGATCGCCTCATGATGCGCTGGATCTACGAGAGAATTCTCATGCATCAGGTCCAGCAGCTCCCCCATCACCTCTGTTTTCTGATCTCGGATGAGGATATGCGGATGGCTCCGGAGAAGGCATTCGAAGTGGCCGGCTGGTGTGTCGATCTGGGTATCCCGGGACTCACCGTTCACATCGGCTCCCGGGATCCAGTGACTCTCCATGAGCTGTATCCCTTCCTGCGGAAGATTGCCACCATCGCCCAACTATCCTTCCATTATGAGGATCGAATTGAGGAATCCGGGACGGGTGAAACGCGGGTGGTAGTCGCAATAGGGAAAAGTGGCAGAGAGGAGATCACCGAATGCATACGGGATATCGCCAGAAAAGGTGTTCGACCCCAGGATGTGGATGAATCGATGATCGAATCTCATCTTACGTTTCAGTATGCCCCGGATCTGGTCATTAAGACCGGGGGTCAGCACCTCACCGACTTCCTTATCTGGCAGTCGGTGTATTCGGAGATCTTCTTTTCGGATGTCAACTGGAAGTTCTTCAGAAAGGTAGATTTCTTGCGAATCCTGCGGGATTTTCAAGCCCGTGAACGCCGGTTTGGGACATAAGAAGTGATTGGATCTCTTTCGATCCGCGATCCCATCGCGGAAAAACGCCCCGGTTCGCTGTGCCGTATCTGTTGAGGGCAGCCCCGCAATTTTCATTTAAAACAAGGGTTCGCCCGATTCCCGCATGTAACGTGGTCCAACCATACCTTTAAAAAAATGCGGTATAATGTACTATAAATGGTTGTACCGGTTAAGTGCTTTTTCACCAAGGGCGTGGGGGTGCACAAGGACAAGCTGGCATCGTTCGAGCTCGCCCTGCGTAAAGCAGGTATCGAGAAATTCAATCTGGTCTATGTCTCCAGCATCTTTCCTCCCAACTGCAAGCAGGTATCGACTGAAGAGGGATTGAAGCAGCTGGACCCAGGCCAGATCGTGCACTGTGTCATGGCGAGGAACGAGACCTCCGAACCGAACCGATTGGTCTCTTCCGCGATCGGACTGGCCCGACCCAAATCGAACAAGGAATACGGATATCTTTCTGAACACCATGCCTTCGGGGAGACCGCGGAGAAATCGGGTGAGTATGCAGAAGATCTGGCAGCCACCATGCTTGCCACCACACTGGGCATAGAATTCGACCCGGATCAGGCATGGCAGGAGCGTGAACAGATCTACAAGGCAAGCGGGAAGATCTTCAAAACCACCCATATATGCCAGTCCGCTCAGGGCGACAAAAATGGAAAATGGACCACGGTCATTGCGGCCGCGGTATTTGTCTCATAATCCTTTTCATATGGGGATGGGTTCCGCCCCGTCCCTCGCCTGGGATGAAATCTCCATCGAAAATTCAAATCCCGTTGATGATTTTCAGGGCGGTGATCGGACGGATTCAATGAGCGGTAATCCAATAAAGGCTGCCGGAAAATACAACATCTGGAGGATAGGGTCGAAAACTGTGATCGGAATTTTTCCTATCCTGAAGACTGTTTGAGCCGCACCCGCTGATCGTATACACGAATGGCCCTCAAAAGATCGATTTTGCGGAATGCGGGCCAGTAGGGGGCGCAGAAATATACCGCACATTCGTTACCGTTCGCCAGCCATGGAAGGAAGTTGGATGTCCTCCGTTCATTTCCCGTGCGGATGATCAGATCGACGGGGGGTATTTTCCTGCCGCCGTGAAGGTGACTCTCCACCAGGGCCGGATCGATCTGGTCCGGTACAAGAGATCCCTCCCGCACCTGCCGCACCAATTCACGGGCTGCGCACACGATTTCGTTGCGCCCGCCATATGCGAGCGCAAGATTGATCACATGATTATCATAGGCTGCGGTTGCTCTCTCTGCGTCCTCTACACAGGTGAGAAGATCCCGGGGTAGGAGTGCTCTGTCCCCGAGCACCTGAAGGCGGATCCCATTTTCGTGAACCCGCCGGTCGTCGATCACCCGGCGCAACCGCTCCTTAAACAGATGGATGAGCTCACCGACCTCTGTCTGATCCCTCGAGAAATTCTCTGTGGAAAAACAGTACAGGGTGATATGGCGGATACCCAGCTCCTGCGCCCACTCCAGAAGATTTTCGGTGGTATCGGCCCCGGCCACGTGCCCGTCTGCGCGACTGATTCTGTGATTTCGGGCAAACCTCCGGTTTCCGTCCTGAATGATCGCGATATGGCCGGGAATATGGGTACACTGGGAACGCAGAATCTTTTCATATACGGGTTGAATGGCATCCCGCAGGATCATAGCGGTATCATCTCCACCACGATACCTCCATTGGGGTACCTCTCGATAATATATTTACGGCCGGGAAGCTCCTCCGAGATCCGCCGCAGATATGTACAGGACAATTCAAGGTGGTCCCCGAAATCCTGGTACCGGTCTTTTTTCATGAGAGAACGCGATCGTCGATCCCCCGGATTGCACTCCGCCACCCCGTACATCACGGTCCCATCCTCCGTCACCTCGTCGAAAGCCCGAGCGGTATTGTGAGCGATCCGCTTCAGGCGTTCTCTCAACTGGACCGAATCCTTGAATCGGGAAGGACAGAAATGCACGTTCTTATGATGACGAAGGGGCAGCGCCCATCGCGAGGAATGTCTCACCGCATTATGGAGATCATCCGCTAAACGATACCTTCTTCTCCTCATCTCATCGGCGCTGATCTCTCCCCACTCCAGCTCGTTCAGGTTGAGAAAATCCAGGTGCGGAAGCGATGCTTCAAGAACCTCCACCCCTTGAAGAGCGGGCACTTCAAATCCCGCGGAGAATCCCAGTTCCTTCGCCCTTCGGACCGCCTCCAGATAGGGAGATCTGGAGATCGTGGGCCATTCTTCAGGAGGTGGATGAAGGCGGATCTCATCCACGAGTCCATCGATAGACCGCAAGATTTCGTCATTTGGAACCAGGCCTGAATACAGATGTATGTGATGGTCCC
>JBAIXL010000054.1:0-2130 GCA_037916685.1 Methanolinea tarda | reverse complement strand
ATCTCCCTCGCCCTGCAGCTGGTGAACCAGATCAAGGATCCGGTGGAGTTCGTCAATTCCCTTATCTCGATCTTCGGAATGGCCCTGGACGATGCCAAACGAAAAGAGATCCTCTCTTCCATCTACCAGGCGATCGGTACCATCCCTTCTGCCTACGATCGGGCGACCATGCTACTGGACCTGGTACCTCTTGCGGAACGGTATGGTGGGAAGGAAGACGCCCTGTCTCTCCTGGAGGAGACGGAGACGGTGATTCACGGATTGAATATTCCGTTCATCGCCACCATCATCCGAAGAGGTATCGTGCAGATGCTTTATATGCTCTACACCAAACGCAATGATCCCGCGATCCTCAAGCGGGCAAAGGAGATCGCCGCCCGTATCGAGGATGAAGAGATCCGCAAACAGGTGCTGTTATCGCTCGGTGTGGAGGAGAAGGAGATACTAAGCAGCCCGACCTACGCTAACTTCCTCGAATTCCGCTCCCGCATCATTTCGGGCCGCTTCACCGCCGGAGACGCGGAAGCTCTCCACCGCACCGTTAAATCCCTCTACGACCGGGCAGAACGTGCGAAGTTCTACACGCTGATCGCCATCGCTTGCCGAGAAGCAGGCCAGGTAAAGCTGGGCGAACGGATGCTCCAGCATGGGATCGACGAGGCCTCGATCATTCGCCCTCTCTCCCGCCGTGCGTTTGTCCTGGGGGACATGGCTCTCTCCATGTATATTGCCGACGATGAAGACCGAGCGAAAGATATCCTCGGTCTCGCCGTAGATGCTGCCATCAATATCCGAGAGGAAGAACACCGAGAGGATGTCTTTGACGAACTCTCCGTCGCTCTCCGGATCATTGAGGAGCACCTCCTGTGAAGACGTTCGAGATACTCGTTTCGGGGAGGGTCCAGCGAGTCGGTTTCCGTGCCTGTATACGACGGATTGCGATGAATGTGGGCATCACCGGTGAAGCGATGAACCTTCCCGACGGAAAGGTAAAGATTGTCGCTACCGGCGAGCAGCCTCTTCTGGAAAAGTTTGTATCCATGCTCTATGGATGCACGCGGGTGGTCATCCGCGACATGCAGATTCAGGAATCTGAGGTTCAGTTTTTTCAGGGTTTTTCGATCGTCCGTCAGTAATGAAATTCCTGATTATGGAGAAGTGACTGACGGAAGGCTAACACTTTGGTGTCGATGGTCTCCGGGTTTATGGTCTGCTGGAGAACCGAGACGATCCGCTGGATTAGATCCTCCGAAAGATAACAGCGGGTTCCCCCGATATCGTATTCTTCTGCATGGATCCCTTCCCGTGCAATATCAAACAGGGGTTCGTCGACCATGACGGGTTTATAGGGATCGATGAGATCCTGAACCAGTCCTCCTGAACCCTCATTGAGAAAGCCATGATCCGGATCAAGATGGGCACCGGCGACGGATCGCAGACAGATCCCGTGAAGGACGGCATACCCGAACGAGAACATCGCATTGACCGGGTCCCGGTGGGGTCGTTCCGTCCTTCGTCGGTATGCCAGACCGGGGGGTATCTGTCGGGAGAGGATCTCATAGTACATATCGGAAGCGAGTTTGTGAAGCCTCCGTACCTCCTCCATGCGGATGAGATACTCCATCTCGTCGTGAGCTTTATGCAGGAAATCGAGTTCTCCCTCATAAAAGAGATTCCAGGAATGGCGTTCCGCGAGGCCTTCCAGAAGAAGGAGTCGTGACCGGGTGGCACTTTTCGCAAAGAGTACTGCATACCGATGGGCCGGAACTCTGGTCTGGGCACTCCGAATTTCTTCGTCTGCCCGGTACCCGTAGGGATATAGATAGCCCAGCGGAGTGGAGTCCAGATCAAAAAAGGTGAGGGCCGCTCCGGCTTTAAGGAGCTGAATGATTGCGGAAGTATGGATATGGTGAGATCCCACGACCAACAGATGACCCACTTTCGAAAGGGGCAGTCTCTCCACGCCTTTTTTCCTCTCGACGATCAGATCGGTCTGGGTAGCCTTGATGTGAGTGCCTCTGCCTGCAATCGTGATCCAGGGAACGCTGGTTGTGTCCTTCATGAAAAACTGTGAGTGGATAATGTATCCATGGTAAACCATTTAATCCTTCTTTTTCAGAAGTCTGCCTT
>JBAIXL010000053.1:0-29025 GCA_037916685.1 Methanolinea tarda | reverse complement strand
TGTGCACGGGTTTCAAACAATCCCCGATCTATCGCCTCCTTCCATTCCGGAGTGGATATGGGCCCCTTTCCGCTGGCCTGGGCATGAATCCATTCCATCCAGTCCGCGAGATCCACCGAAGAGGGATCTCTTCCTGCTTCATTAAACCAGTCAAACCAGTGGGATTCCATCGACATGTCCGGGTGGAAAAGGTTGGTATATATTATTATATGTTAGATTTCGTATCTGCGCCCATCGGAGCGATCCCCGATGAATTCAGGCAAGTCCATGTTCAGGAATTCTGCCTCCAGAACTCCCACCAATGCTGTCGTGGCGGGGGAAGGGCAACGATGATGCGATCCGTCATCTTCGCACATTCGCCGCGTAACCACGAAATCTCATCGGATTGAAGCCGGATGACCTGATTTTTACCTTCCACCTCGTGCATCAGTCTCTGGACCTCCTCTTTCATGTGTTCCTGCTCCACAAATACATCAGATAGAGGGGCGGCCATGTGTTCTTTTACGGTATCCTGTAATGTAGGATCCATGGATACATCAGATGTCATGTATTGTGATGTAGGGGGATTATCATGGATACCGGATACCAGAAATGCATCAATGGCCAGTGCAACCCATTTTGAGCGCGAAATTCCTTTTTCTGTAGCCGATATATCGATTTTTTTCACCACATCATCGGTGATGGTAGCGGTGATCTGCGCCATATATACATCATGTATATGTAATGTATATCGACTTTATGGTGGACAGTAGAAACATTTGAAATACATGAGTGTCGGATATCTTGGCCACCTAGCGCTTAAATCATTGCACATTCAAGGATTGCTTCACATTATGAATTTTGGCTGATCCGAACAAATGCATCAAGTTCCACGTCATTTATTTAATAGCATATCCTTCGGATAATTTTGATTTAGGGAAACTCCCACGCTGTGAATTCAACAGAGCCCTCCCCAATATCACTGATATGTTGCCGTAAAATATTGAAAAAAGATATACCCCGTATGATCGATTATTTAATTCAAAATATTACCAGCGATGAGTAGAGCGAAAACAAAGTGGAATAAATGGAAGCTATTCCTTAGAATAATCTACTTATCACAACAATGCTTTGAACTTCACATTCATCTCCCGCTATGGTAATTAAATTTTCAAACTATTTTTCCTGGCTGTCCCAAAATTTACTTCATATTGTTTAACGGAAATGGAAACATCATGTATGATCTACATGTGCATGTAAGGCATCATGTGGTGATCATGTATTATACATGAATCAACACATTAGGGAATCCTGATCTAAAACGTGGTATAGCGGGACGACGATTGTGCAAGAACTATAAGGATTTGAGTTGGAGAAATAATACATGACGGAGGAAGATGACCTGATCGAGAAAGGGTATACTCTGTTGGTGGATAGGATCCAGGATTCCCAGAAACAAGAAAAAAAGGTATCGAAAGAAATAATCGAGAAAAAAAGTGTATTGCTTGCCCGAATGGCGGGGATTACCGCCCCCATCATCTCTAATATCGGGCTTGCCCTGCTTCGGAGGGGAAAACAGGATACCAAGGGAGAGATCTATGATCCGGAATACTATCGGGAAAAGATGATTGTTCTGGGGAAGACAAACCCGGCCCCGCATCGTCCTGACAATCCATCCATGCCGGTCGTGGATCAATTCTGTGTTCTATCCGAGAAGGGAAAATTCTTTGAATTGATGTACAGTTTTGATGGCTTTTTCACAGATTCTTATCTGAATCCCATCACTCCGGAAGAGGTACTCCGGATTTACGGTGAAGAACCTCTGGTGATGCTGTATCATGCCATGAAGGATTATCTGAAAGATCGAGAGGAACTGGTGGCAGCGTTACAGATGGTTCTTGATTTCATCCTGGAAAAGAAGGAGCCCGTTCAGGAGAAGAAATCAGATTAAATGCATCCGTACCTATCTTTTTTACCGATACCGACGGTGTACAGTAAGGTATCGATCCGGGGTTCCGTATCTATTTCCACCCGAACATGGGAAAGGCCGGTTTGAGCAGATCGTCTTCTCCGGGCTCTCTCTCCAGGGATGAGAGCTGAAAGCTTTTGGAGATGGAATGTCCTTCCCGATTCTTGTAGGAAAGGAGTACTTTTACCCGCTCGATCATCTGAGGAAGAACAAACAACTTGCTTTCATCGGCCTCGAGTCGTGGCAGATCAAATTCAAGGTTCTGTGGAACGAGGGTGACATGGATATCCCGGGCCGCATCATTGCCCCGGTTGGTAATGATGACTCCTCGTGCATTCTCCGGCAGGCTGGCCGTGACATCCGGAAAATGTGTGGTCTCCCCCATGATTCGGAAGGACATGAACAGCACCGCAAGGACGATAATCGCCATCGCCCCATAGAAAACGTCGACGAAAAACAGGAGAATGGTGATTATTCCCCCGATGATGAGAACTGCGTTCTGGATCGACTTGCTCTGTTCCACCGCTACACCCCTTTAAGAAACGAAACAATGGGCCCGGTGAGATTCGGACTCACGACCTCCCGGTTATCAGCCGGGCGCACCACCTGGCTATGCTACGGGCCCGTTATACCCTATATCGTTCTCCACATGAGGTATTATACATTATGAATAAAGAGCGCGAGTACTCTGGTACAGGATTGTACTTTCATGACGAAGCGGTATCTTCTGGGAAATGAGGCGATCGCCCATGCATGCCTCGAAGCGGGGGTGGATTTTGTAAGCGGATATCCGGGAACTCCCTCCTCGGAAGTGATTGAGGCCCTCCTCGCCTTTGAGCATCCTTACCATATCGAATGGTCGGTAAATGAAAAAGTTGCCCTGGAGAATGCCATTGGAGCGGCTTGGAGCGGTGTGCGCAGTCTGGCCACCATGAAACATGTCGGCCTGAACGTGGCGGCAGATCCCCTGATGACGAGTGCGTATACCGGTGTGAGGGGTGGCTGTGTAATCCTGGTGGCCGACGATCCCTATGCTCACAGTTCCCAGAATGAACAGGACAGCCGCTGTTACGCAAAATTCTCCAAACTTCCCTGCCTGGATCCATCCACAGTGCAGGAAGCACACGATATGATGCGGGACGCCTTTCCCCTCTCTGAGGAGCTGGAACTTCCGGTCCTGTTCCGGCCTACCACCCGCATCTGTCATCAGAAGAGCGATGTAGAACTGGGCGAAATCGCAAAAACTCACCGGACCGGGGAGTTCCATAAAGATCCCCGTCAGTATGTCACCATCCCCGCCCATGCCCGCGTGCTTCATCGCAAACTGGATGAAAAACAGCCCCGGGTCCGGAAAGCCCTGATGGACCGGAATCTGAATCACGGGGAGGTGCGGGGAGACCGGGCTATCATCGCGTCGGGTATCGGAGCGGCCTATTCAGAAGAGATTCTCCCTCCGGATATCTCCCTTCTGAACGTAGGGGGGTATCCGGTCGATGAGGAGTGGCTGCGAAAGTTTGTAATCCGACACACCGACATACTGGTCGTTGAAGAGCTGGATCCGCTGCTGGAGGAGACCGTCCGCGAAGTGGCGGGCTCGATCCGGGTATACGGCAAAAAGGATGGATTTCTTCCCCTGGAGGGAGAGCTCTCTGTCCCGCTCGTTTCGGCTGCCCTGCAACGCGCCGGATTCATCCCCGCAGATGAACAGCCCGGTTCTTCCCGGCCTCCCGCCGACGTGCCGGCCCGTCCCCCCATCATGTGTGCCGGCTGTATGCATCGGGCTACTTTTTACGCGATGAAAAAGGTGTTCCGCGATGGAATCTATCCAAGCGACATCGGCTGCTACACGCTGGGTCTCCAGCTGGGGGCGGTGGATACCTGCATCTGTATGGGCGCCTCGATAACAGTAGGTAGTGGCATCTATCACTCTGGAGATCCCCGGGAGATCGTGAGCACCATCGGCGATTCCACATTCCTGCACACGGGAATCCCCGGACTGTTGAATGCGGTATACAATGGTGCCTCCATGGTGCTGGTAATCCTGGACAACCGCACGACCGCGATGACCGGCCACCAGCCCCACGCGGGCACCGGAAGCACCGCCACCGGAGAGGAGAGCCTGCCGGTCTCGCTGGAAGCCCTCTGCCGTGCCTGCGGAGTCTCTTCGGTGGAGATCGTAAATCCCTACGATCTCCCCTCTCTTCTGGACACATTCCAGCGGGCAAAGACCAAACCGGGGGTTCGTGTGGTCATCGCCCGTCAACCCTGTGTGATCACGGCGCGGAAGATGGGCATCCGGCGCCGGCCCTATCACGTGGACCGGGAGCGCTGCACGGGGTGCGGTATCTGTGTGCGGTTCGGGTGCCCGGCCATTGAGATGCCCGATGAGCTGTCCTCCATCAGCGATCTGTGCAGCGGTTGCGGGGTTTGTGCCCAGCTCTGCCCCCAGGGAGCGATCGTGCAGGGGGCAGAGAGATGAAGGTCTACAACGTGCTGATCGTGGGGATCGGGGGACAAGGAGTGATTCTCGCCTCCAATGTGCTGGGAGAATCCTGTATTGCAGAAGGGGTGCCCGTTCGCTGCTCGGAGACACACGGTATGGCCCAGCGGGGGGGATCGGTGGAGAGCCATGTCCGCATTGGAGGGCAGTACAGCCCCCTTATCCCACCCGGGACCGCGGACCTGTTACTCGCATTTGAACTGCTTGAGGCACTCCGGTATCGTCATTATCTCCGTGATGGAGGAACCCTCCTGGCTAACGATCACCTCATCGTTCCGACCTCGGTCTATGTGCAAAACCTCCCGATTCCTACCCGGGAGGCGGTCATCGAACAACTGGAAGGTCGTTCTTCTGTGATCATCGATGCCAGAAAACTGGCCCTGGAAGCGGGGTCTCCCCTGACCCTCAATATGGTCATGGTCGGGGCCGCCTCGCCGTTCCTTCCTCTGCAGACCGCATCCCTGGAAACAGGCCTAAGAGCATGGGTGCCCTCCAAGACTGTGGAGATGAACCTGAAGGCGTTCGCAGCAGGACGAATGGCGGTGCCTTCTCCTCCTTGATGCATTTTTTATTCAACGTCCGACTGCAGAAAAGTATAAGGATACTCTTTCGGATATGACCTCCTGTTTCCATGGATCCGTTGTCTTCCCTGCAGTTTGGCCTGCTGGCCCTCACGTCCATCCTGGCCATCATGAATCCGGTGAGCACGGTGGCGGTCTTTTCCACTCTTACCGGGGAGCTGGACGGGAAGGAGCAGCAGGTGGTTATTCGCACATCGATGCAGGTGGCCCTGTTCGTCCTCCTCTTCTTCGCATTCACCGGGCAGCTGTTGTTTGTGGTCTTTGGACTCACGCTTCCTGCATTCAAGATCGCCGGTGGCATCCTGATCCTGATACTGGCAATAGGAATGCTTCAGCCCAAGAAGGTGAAATATACTCCGGATGAGCTGGACAACATCGCCATCGTCCCTCTCGCCTTCCCCCTCACCTGTGGGGCCGGTACCATCACCACGGTGATCCTTCTGGCATCGGAGGCTCAGGGAATTACGGAAAGTCTTCTCGTCTACGCATCGGTGATCATCGCAGTGGGGATCTCGTATCTGGGGATGCAGAACACCCCACGGATCATGGCCATTTTCGGGGATCATGAAATTCGGGTGTTTATGCGCCTGCTGGCCATCTTTGTGCTCGCCATCGGAGTACAGTTCCTGATCAGCGGTGTGGGAGAGGCACTTCCTCAGATCCTGAGCCATCTCCCGTGAACGCTGAGGGAGGGAATTGAACCCTCGAGGGGCGAGAAGCCCCACAAGCTCTCCAGGCTTGCGCCTTACCGCTAGACTACCTCAGCAAAAAATGCATCATTATATTATCCGGCTCTTTTTTAATGCTATCGTAAATGCCCCGATCTCTACGCCGTGGCCTTCTTCCATCCTCGTGGATAGGTGCCCCGCTCCATGATGATCACCCGCGGTGCGACCACCAGCCCAGAAGAAAGGGACACAATCATTCCCGCGTCGGCCAGAGCGACCCCCAGGCCTACCAGTTCCCCCTTCTCGGTAAGGAGGGCAACCATGTCGTTTTTCCGGAATGCGGAGTGTTCCCGCACCCCGGCCCGGGCGAGAGCGGCCCCGTGACACACCGCATCCACCGCCCGGTCCCCTATCACCACGCGGGGCAGATCCTGAACCGCGGAGGAAGGCGGAAGAATCAGCGACTGGAGAAGGAGGGGATCTCCCTTCTGTGCGGCCTCCACCGCCATCCGGATCTCCTGCAGCGTATGACCCTCCCCCTCTCTGAACGTGCCGGACCGGGTCCTTCGCAATTCCTGCAGATGGGCTCCCACTCCCAGCGCAAATCCCATGTGATGGCAGAGGGAACGAATGTAGGTGCCGGCATCGCACTGAATGCGCATGAGCACCTGGCGTCCCTCCAGATCCAGAATATCGATGGCATGAATGGTCCGAATCCGCAGATTCCTCTTTACGGCGGATCTCCGGGGAGGGCGTTGATAGATTTTTCCCGTAAATTCCCGCTGCACCCGGGTGAGTTCCTCCGGCTCGACCTCGCCATGGAGTTTCATCAGGCAGATGTACTCTTTTTCACTCTGGAGCAGCCAGGGCGCGAGGCGTACTGCCCGGCCGAGCATCACCACCAGGATCCCGGAGACCATGGGATCGAGGGTACCGCTGTGCCCTACCGGTACCTGGAGAAGGTCCCGCACCCAGGCGGCCACCTGATGACTTGACGGTCCTCGAGGTTTATCCACGAGGATGATACCATCGGTCCGAACACTATCCCGCATGTCCGCCTCCCCGATACCTGTTCAGCGCCCGCAGGGTTCCTTCCAGGGACCCATCCCCGGTCACGTCGGGAGGATGACCCCCACGGGCCATCTCGGCCGCCGTCACCGTGCCGATGGCCAGAAGGAGGAGATCCGGCCGGTGATCCCATACTGCTGCCCGGAACGATCCCGCGCTGGTGAAGAGAAGCCCCTCCGCTCTGCGGATATCGAGAGTGTCGCGGGAAGGGATCAGACGATAGCATCGGACCTCTTCCGCAATTCCGCCGGCTCTCTCGATGGCCGCGAGCAGATCGGGATTAGGCACGTCCGCACGGGGGATACCTATTCGTCGGCCGGAAAGCCAGGATCCCAGGTACGGCACAAAATCACGGGAGTAGAAGGTCGGAAGGGTCTCCACCTCCCCGTGCCACGCAGAGAGCGTTTTTGCCGTCTGCGGGCCAATCGCCACCGTTCGGGGCCAGCGACGGATGAGAGGACCCAGGATTCTTGCCGGAAGTGCGCTGCTGAAAAACAGGCAGTCGTAGGCTCCCCGGTTCACCGCTTCGGCACACGCACGAACCCGATCCCACAGGATCTCGGCGCGGAGGGGAGAGACCGTGTAGCAGGTATGCCCATGCCGAGTGCAGATCGGACCGTCCTCCTCTGCTTTTTCAGCCAGACGGGTGATGGCAAGGATCATGGATCAGATCTATCGCTCGAATGGCTTATGGTCATATCGTTCCAGGCCAAAACCATTCCCTTTTTCAGACGGGCGGCAAATTCTCTTACACCGATGCTTGATATCATCGCCGGAACCCTTCTCGGTGTCTGTCTGGGTACCATCAGTGGTCTGGTTCCGGGAGTTCACGCCAACACCATGGCAGGAATCCTGCTCGGAGTTCAGGGAGTGCTCATCTCGATTCTTGGACCGGTGGCACTGGCCGCTGCCCTGATGAGCGCACTCATCACCCACACCTTTCTGGATATCGTGCCCTCTACATTTCTGGGAGTGCCGGACGCGGATACCGCACTCTCTGTCCTTCCGGCTCATGCACTCTGCCTGGAAGGGCATGCGCAGGAGGCGGTGCGCATATCCGCGCTCGGGAGTGCGTCGGCGGTATTGCTGGGCATTCCCCTCGCCCTGATCCTGTTTGTGCTCCTGCCCGCCTACCAGGGAATTATTGACTGGTGGATCGGGATCCTGCTCGTCACGGTCATGGGCATTCTGATCATCTACGCGGAATCACCGTTCTGGTCACTGCTACTGTTTCTCGCCTCGGGTGCCCTGGGTCTCTTCACCTTCCGGTATACTTTCCTCTCCTGGAACGCTCTTGGGGGCACCGAACTGCTCATGCCCCTCCTGACCGGATTATTCGGTGTCGCGGTCCTGTTGCGGGCTTCGCATGGTCAGATGCCTCCCCAGCGGTTCGAGGGAATACGGTTGTCCGGGAGAGGCATGCTCCGCGGCGCGACCCTGGGAACTCTTGCGGGGACACTGGTGGGGTGGCTGCCCGGCTTTTCCACCGCGACAGCGAACGGGCTTCTGGCCACTCTGATCCGCTACCGGCAGGACCAGCGGGGCTATATATTTGCCACCAGTGCGGCCAACACCGCCAACGCGATCACGGGACTTGCCGCCCTGTATGCGATCTCGCGGATGAGGAACGGGGTGATGGTTGCGCTTGCCACGCTGGAACTGCCGCCCTTCTCCGCGTTGCTGGTGGCGGTCGCCCTCGCATCCTTCCTGGCCTATCTCCTGACGCTGTTCTTCTCCCGATCCGCCTGGAGATTCAACGGGTTGGGTGTACGGAATCTTAACCTCGCGGTGATCCTGTTCATCGCGATCCTGTCCTTCGCGATCACCGGCCCGTTCGGGATGCTCATTCTAATTCTTGCCACTCTCCTGGGGCTGGTTCCTTCTCTCCTGAATATTCCCCGGGTCACCTGCATGGGGGCGGTGATCCTGCCTGTGCTCTTCTTTGCGTTTGGATTCCCTCTTTGAAGGAATCACAAAGGAGTGTTATCACTCGTAGGTATCCGTACACCGGTCAGGTAGTGGGTCCTGGCCCCGGTAATACGGACCCTCACCTCTGAGCCCAGTGGAAGCTCTTCGGGTATCACCACGGAACGATATTCAGGAGTGCGGCAGACCGCCGTACCGGCCTTGATGTGCTCTACCACGAAAACCTGTACTTCTTTTTCTAACCACGAATGGTTGATCTCCGAGCAGATCTGGTCCGCGAGCCGGGAGAGTCTTCGGGAGCGTTCCTTTTTGGTACGTTCCAGAATATCGGGAAATGAAGCGCCAGCCGTTCCCGGACGGGGAGAGAACCGGGTGATGTTCACCTTGTTCGGGCGAACCGTCCGGATCAGGTCGAGGGTATGTTCAAACTCGTCTTCGGATTCCCCGGGAAATCCAACGATCACATCTGTGGCTATCCAGATTTGAGGAACCCGTTCTCGCAGTACCTGTACCAGATCGAGGAAGTCCCGTGCCTGGTATCTTCTGCCCATCCGGGACAGGATGGGGTCGGCGCCGGACTGGACCGGCAGATGGGCGCAGGCATACATCTTCGGGTGCTTGAAAAGCGGGAGAAGTTCATCCACCAACGGCATCAGGGTGGCGGGATTCATCATCCCCAGGCGCAGGTGGAAACGGCCGGGGAGGGACAGGATGGATCGGAGAAGAGAGGGAAGATTCTGGTCAAGGTCCTGACCCCAGGCGGCGACATCCTGAGCGGTGAGCTGGATCTCCCGCACCCCACCTTTCGTCAGATCGCGGACAGCCCGAAGAATTCGTCCCGCGGGTTCACTGTGCAGGGCCCCCCGGGCCTTCCGGGCGATACAATAGGTGCACTCTCCCTGGCATCCACGTGCGATAGGGATAAGACCGATGGCCTCGTTGATTCTTACCCCCAGGGGCACGGCAGGAGTGTCCAGCGATATGGGGGGAACCCATTCCGCACGGCAGACCTTGAGGATCTCTTGTTCCTGGAGGGTGGCCATACAGCCCATCACATAAAGCTCCTTGTCGTTGTTCCGGCGCAGGAATCGAAGTACTTCTCTCTCCGTCCTCCCGACCACTGTGCAGGTATTCACCACCACGACATCTGCCCGATCTTCTGCGGTAATCACACCACCACAGGCCCGGATCCATGCTTCCATCCGCAGACTGTCCGCCTGATTTAGGGCGCATCCGAAGGACCGGACAAAGACGCTCCGGCCCGTCAGCGAGGCCGGCCAGGATCCGGTCTCAGGAGCATGTACAGGGGGCCGGTCCTGCATGCAGGTTTGTACACATCCGATGGCCATGTATGCTTCGATCTGCTCCGAAACGAACAAAATCATTAATCCATTCAACCTCTCAACAGATACACAATGGTCTCAATCGGGCTCCTGGGTTGTGGTAATATCGGGCATGTTATTGCCGGAAGCGGGGCAGGCATCGATATACGGGCACTGTACGATCGTGTCCCGGAGAAGGCAGAGGAGCTAGCCCGTCTATGTGGAGCACCGGCGTTTACTGATTTTGAGAGCTTCATCCGGAAAGACTTCGACCTGGTGGTGGAGGCAGCGTCCGTGGAGGCGGTCCAGGAATATGCGGAGAAGGTGCTGGAGGAAGGCAAGGATCTGGTCATTCTCAGCGCGGGAGCACTCGCGGATCCCGAAATCCGAATGCGGTTGATCGCCGCCGCCCGGGCGCACCAGAAAAAGATCTATATTCCCAGCGGGGCGATCGCAGGTCTTGACAATCTGAAAGTGGGACAGATTGTCGGAATGGAGACGCTGAGACTGCGGACAACCAAAAGCCCCTCCTCGCTGAATATGAAAACGAATCAGAGAAGGCTCATCTTCCAGGGAAAGGCCCATGACTGCATCCGGGAGTTCCCGCGGAACATCAACGTCGCAGTCGCGCTCAGTCTCGCCGCAGGACGGGATGCGGAGGTGGAGATCTGGGTGGATCCGGCGACCGATCGGAACATCCATGAAGTGTATGCCCGGGGTCCGTTCGGGGAGATCACGATCAAAGTCTCCAATGTGCCCAGTCCGGATAATCCGGCCACCAGCTACCTGGCCGCTCTGTCCATTCTGACCCTGCTGAAAAACCTGGACAGTCCCCTCGTGATCGGAACATGACCGAGTCTCTTCTCGCCCACGCAGATCCCGGAGGGCGGGAATAATTTCCCCATGGGAAGTAAGGAGGATGATAGGATGAAGGTACCCCTGCACATGCTGGAAGGATTCCTCCAGGAAGATGCGCCGTTCGGGGATATCACTTCGGAGGCGGTGGTGCCGGGAATATGGTGCCGGGCGGAGATCCGGAGCCGCGAAGAAGGGGTCATCGCGGGCGTCGAGGAGGCGGTCGCGCTCCTCTCATCTCTGGGACTGACCGTCAGGATTCTGGCAGAGGATGGCTCTCCGATTGGTGCCGGATCACGGATTCTGGAGATCACCGGCCCCGCCACCCGCGTCCTGCTCGCCGAGAGGACAGTCCTGAATCTCCTGGGGAGGATGAGCGGCATTGCCACTCGTACGAGGCGGATGGTCGAACGCGTGCAGGCCCTTAATCCACACTGTCGGGTCGCTTCTACTCGAAAAACCGCGCCAGGTCTGCGAATCCTGGACAAGAAGGCGGTTATGCTCGGAGGCGGAGACTCGCACCGATTCTCGCTTTCCGATATGATTCTGATAAAAGACAATCATCTGGCCCTCGTTCCGCTCCGGGAGGCGGTTGCCCGGGCGCAGGCCCAGAGTCCCTACCGCCTGATCGAGGTGGAGGTGTCCACTCCCGCGCTGGCCGAAGAAGCGGCCCGCCTGAGGGTTCCCGTGATCATGCTCGATAACATGAAACCTGAAGAGGTCGCCGCAGCCCTTTCCCTTCTGGAACAGAAGGGTTTACGCGAAGGACGGATCGTGGAGGTCTCCGGAGGGATCACGGAGGAGACGATCGCCGCCTATGCATCGCTTCCCATCGATGTGATCAGTATGGGAAGTCTCACCCATTCTGTGTCAGCTCTCGATCTGACTCTCGAAATTCTGGAAAAGACCTCCCGACCCGTTTAAGAAAGGGAAATTTTATGGCATCTACGGTATAAGCCCCCTTGAAACGGAGTGACTATGGCGGAGAGGGAAGAGGCGGAGACAGCAACCGGGACCCCTGCAGGGGATAATATTGACGTACTGATCCAGTTCATGCTGGAGGGGGACCTGAACTCCCGGTGGCGAGCCGCAGAGGCACTCGGAGAGAAAGGCGATCCCCGGGCGGTGGATGCCCTGATCAAAGCACTGTCCGACCCGATGGAGGATGTCTCCTGGATCGCGGCCCAGGCTCTGGGCAAGATCGGAGATCCTCGCGCTGTCCCGGCACTCATACAGTCTCTGTCCGGGGCGGGGAAATGGCTTCGTCAGGGTTCTGCCTGGGCACTGGGGAAGATCGGGGATGCACGAGCCGTGGAACCGCTGGAGAAGGCGCTCAAGGACCCGAAACGGGATGTGCGGAAGAATGCCGCCTGGGCACTGGGGAAGATCGGGGATGCACGGGCGATTCCCGCTCTGACCGAAGCTCTCCAGGACAGTGAGACGATGGTAAAAAAAGCCGCAGAGGAAGCGATCGCCGAGATCAAACAGAAACAGGAGAAACAATAGGATCGCCCGGTTCAGCTTCGCTTCGAATCACTCCCTCAACACTCCCAAGGAAGGCTTTCGACCCCCGTTGGCCGACACGCGGCATGCCCGAAAGTATCCCGGGATACGGTACAAGGACGTTACCGAAAACACGTATAGGGGATCGCCTCCAATAGTACAGAAAAAGGATCGGGGAAGAGTGTTCGGGATCGCGCTGGGCCAGATCGATGTCTTTGCGTTCATCATCCTTCCCCTGTTAATCTTTTTTGCACGGATATGCGATGTCAGCCTCGGAACGATCCGGGTGATCTTTGTGGCCCGCGGATTCCGGTATTTCGCCCCCGTGCTGGGATTTTTCGAGATCTCGATCTGGCTTCTTGCCATCAGCCAGATCTTTCAGCATCTGGACAATGCCTTCACCTACCTCGCCTATGCGGGAGGATTTGCCACGGGCACCTTTGTGGGCATGTGGCTGGAGGACAAACTCTCCATTGGCACGGTCCTGATCCGTGTGGTGACCGAGAAAGACGCGGGTGAGCTGATCCGGCAACTCAAAGACAAGCGCTTTGGCCTGACCACGGTCGAGGCGATGGGTGCGCTGGGGGAGGTGACGATTATCCTCACCATCGTCCAGAGGACCTTCGTCCCGGAGGTGGTGGATCTGGTAAAAACGTTCAACCCGCACGCGTTCTACACCATCGAGGACGTGCGGTACGCGACCGAAGGAATATTTCCGCCCAGGGACCCGTCCCTCACCCGCCGTCTCCGCCCCCTCTTCTCCCTGCGGAAAGGAAAATGAGATGTGTCGAAGCAGGGAACAGGAACTATTTCAGTGTATGGAATCGATGACCGGAGGAGAATACACTCCCTGCAGGATATCACGGCACCGGTCGCAGAGCACCTTCTTTTTCCCGTCCAATTGATCGAGGGTTTCGGGCGGGAACATGATGCATTGGGATTCCGGGCAGTGGTCCAGACTCAGCAGGTGCCCTGCCTCATGAGCCCCCTCCGTGGAGATGCGGGAAAGGAGAAGATCTTCGTCCTCCTCCCTCTGATAAAATTCGTTGGAAAAGCGGGCAGTAGAGACCACCGCCACGCCGGTGGATTCCCGGGCCAGGCCGAAGACAAAATCGCTGCCCCGCACAAACAGATCCCGGCGGGTCACCACCATCACCGGCTCGTGCAGCCCCTTTCTCCGCTTGAACAGCTGGATGCGGTGGAGGATCTTCTGGGCGTCGTACTGGGAACGGGCCGGATCAAATCCGGCCAGGAACACCCCATTCTCTTCGGTATCCACAGGTATGCCCAGGATCATCTCGATTGCCCTTCCCGCAGGAAGTTCAAGCCCTGGCAGAGCCCCGTGCTCCCAAAAGATTTTGAGGTGCATTTACCAACATTCAGTGATGCGCCCGTATAAACGTATTGAACGGTGCATCGCCCTGTACATCGCGTCGCGTTACTCTTCTGTGGTAGAGATCGGAGTGGGTATGAATTTTACCGTGGCCCAGTCACTGATCGAATCGGGAGTGCAGGTAACCTGCACCGATATTCGTTCGGTCGTCCCTCCGTCTTTTGGGATCCGGTTCGTGAAGGATGACCTGTTTCAGCCCTCGGAGTCCCTGTACCGCGGGGTCGATCTGATCTACTCGGTCCGGCCCGGGATCGAGATGGTTTCGCCCATGATCGATCTGGCCCGGCGGATCGATGTCGATCTGCTGGTCTATCACCTGGGAAATGAGCTGTGCGGGAGAGGAGGGGAGGTCATCGAATGTGGTGTCCCCCTGCACCGGTATCATTCCAGATCCCGGCCCGTACCGTCCTGAGGTGTTCTTTAGAACAGGGTGGACTGGGTCTCCCCGGTGGATGTGTCTTTTCGAGAGGCGACGGCTGCCGGTGCCTTCTCCTGGGCCGCCTCCTCCTCTTTTACCTTTTTTACGATCCGGGCGGAGCGGTCGCGATCGTGGAGGAAGAGATTCAGCATATCGGCATCCAGATCGAGTTCCTGGACATAGTGTTCCGGGACACGCTCCACCAACTGGGAGAACAGGGTCAGGTACTCCTCCCTGAGCACCCGTTCGGGTATATGATACCGGCCAGAAAGGCGGTGAAGAAGGGCACTGCGCAGCGAACGTTGTCTTCGGGCAGAACCGATGCGCTGCCAGCGAGAGGGCGGGGCGATGCGGGCATGGATGCCCCGCCCTCCGGCAGCCTCCGCCATGCCAATCACCGCAATCGCCTGTGCGTACCGCCACAGGGTGTAGTACTGGCGCCGAAGGGTACGCCCCAGATAGAGATCCGCCCGGTTCAGGGCATGATAGCCCCGGGCGACCGCCCGAGGATCGTGTAGATGGGCCACGGAGCCCTCCAGCCACTGCACAATCCGTTCCGGAGTCTCTCCCGTTCCCATCGCCTCCCGTACCAGATCCGGATGTGGACGTCCCTGAAAGACCGCACCCACCAGATCAAAGATGGTCGATCGTTCGTCCTTGGACGAGGAATACAGATCCTCTGCCGTGAGGGTCTCTTTCCCGATGGCGGCCGCCTGCAACATGGTCACCGCCGCCCGCACATCGCCCCCGGCCCGGGTGGCGATCTCCTGCAGCAGGCTATCGCTGCACCGCAGATGCTCCGCCGAACAGATATAACGCAGGCGGGGGACCACCGAGCGTGCCTGGATGGACCGGAACTGTAGAGGCTCGGTACGGGAACGCAGCTCGGAGGGGACATCCTGCAGCGTATTCGCGATCAGGACGATGGGCTGCCGGGACTTTTTGATGATGTCGATGAGCGCCTTCGCTCCCCCGCGATCCGCGGTTCCGTGTAGGTTGTCCACTTCATCGAGGAGAATCAGCTTGCGTTCGGCTCCTGAGAGAGATGCGGTGAGCGTCGAGGTCCCGGCGATCCTCTCCAGGGCCGCCTTGGTCCTCTGATCGGAGGCATTCAGCTCGATGAGGTCCCAGCCCAGGTCTCCCGCCAGGGCATGAGCGGCCGAGGTCTTACCCGTTCCGGGTTTTCCATAGAGTAGAAGTGGACGGCTGCGGGGAGTCCATGCCTGAGCCCAGGCTACCATGCTCTGGAGCACGTTAAGGTTACCCACCAGATCCCGGATATGCCGGGGGCGATATTTTTCCGTCCAGTCCATGTACAAAGTACAAACCTGCTTATAATCAAATAAATTATCTCTGATGAACACGGAAACGATTGTAGTATATCGGTGATATCGTGGAAAATAACTGCTCCGTGGATTCGGTGGCCAAGGCAATTCGGGAGTACGAAGGAGTCACCCGGAAGCGCTCGATCGGAGATATGATCAAGGCGCTCCGCTTCGAATGTCCCGATGTGATCGCCTCCTTTGGCGAGGATGCAGCGGTCATTCGCCACGGTGGGGATGCCCTCCTTCTGGCCGCCGATGGGATCTGGAGCCGGCTGATGGAGGCCGACCCCCTGTGGGCAGGTTACTGTGCCATTCTGGTCAATATCCACGATATCGCCGCAATGGGAGGCCGCCCCTTGGCCTGCGTGGACGTGCTCTCCATCTCCAACGAACGGATCCGTGACCTGGTCACAGAGGGTATGCAGGTGGCGGCCGCACAGTTCGGGGTACCGGTGGTCGGAGGGCATCTGCATCCGGATACTCCCTACAGCGTGGTGGATGTGGCCATCCTCGGGGTCGCCCGACTCGATTCGGTGATTTACAGCCACACCGCCCAGCCCGATGACCGGGTGATCGCAGCCATCGATCTGGAGGGCCGCATCCATCCCTCCTGTATCCTGAACTGGGATTCGGTTACCATGAAGTCACCGGAGGTGGTTCGGGCCCAGATCGAGGTGATGCGGGCGCTGGGGGAGGATCATCTGGTTACGGCGGGCAAGGATATCAGCAACCCTGGTGTGGTCGGAACCCTGGGAATGCTGCTGGAGATCAGCGGTAAAGGAGCCGAGATTGAACTGGATAGGATTCCCCGCCCCGATCTTGCGGCCAACGGGCTGACCTTCGAGCACTGGGTACGGATGTATCCTGGAATGGGCTTCGTGCTCACCGCCCGCGAAGAACACGTGGAAGAGGTGTGCCGCAGGTTTGGAAAGGTGGGCATGACCGCCCGATCCATCGGGACGGTGACGGGTAACGGAGCCCTCTCCCTTACCTACCGGGACCAGAAGACTCAGGTGTTCGATCTGAAGAAGAACGGAATAATGCGGATCTTCCAGCAATTGTCCCCTTCACCATGATCATCGGAATCGGGATCGGTGGGGAAACCGAAAAGATTCTGGCCAGCATCCGCAAGGTGGAGAAGGTCTGCCGGGTGATCGGGTATGGACAGGAAGGGATCGAGATGCCCGAAGGGATCACCGCCCGCCTCTTTCCCTCCCCGGAGACAGCCTTGATCACCGATCTTCTGGAAGGCCGTCTCGATGCCGCGGTGCGGGGGACGCTTCCCTCCCACGAAACCTTGCGGGAACTCCGGAGACAGACCGGGGTGCCCCAGCTGGAGCGGATCGCCCTTCTGGAAACCCCGTATGGCAAGCAGTTCCTGCTGACACCAGTCGGGGTGGACGAAGGCTGGACCGTTGAACAGAAATGCGAACTGATTCGGAAAGGCAAGCAGATTGCGGCCGCCTTTGGTCTCGAGGGGGAAACAGGGGTGCTCTCCGGAGGACGGAGGGGGGATCTGGGCCGCCATCCGGTTGTGGACCGCAGTCTGGCCGATGCGGAGCTGGTAGCCCGGCTGACGGGAGCCCGCCATTATGAGATACTCATCGAGGACGCAATACAGGACTGCTCCCTGATCGTCGCCCCGGACGGGATCAGTGGCAATCTGATCTTCCGGACGCTGGTGTTTCTGGGAGGAGGGAAGGGGCACGGAGCTCCGGTGGTCAATATCGACAAAATTTTCGTAGATACTTCGCGCGCTTCACCAGATTACTCCAATGCCATGATGCTCGCGATAGCGCTGGCCAAATACCCAAAGGGCTTTTTTTCCCGTCCGCTTCAGGAGTAAGTTTTTCCCGGATGGTCTCACCTTTCCGTACGAAGAACGGAATTTTCAATCGAAGGTCAAATGGGGCTCCAACAGGGCAGAGGCAGGCAAAAATTCGGAGAATCGGCGAAACGTTTATATACTAACTGATACACCTTTTTTTGAGGTGGATTTCTATGGCAGACTTACCTATTGCTGCGGTTGTTCGAATCGCGAAAAAGAATGGTGCAGAGCGCGTAGGCAGTGATGCAGCGGCGGCCCTTGTCGTAAAGGCCGAAGCATACATCGCCAACTTGACAAAAGAGGCCAACCGGCTCGCGATGCACGCAGGAAGAAAGACGATCAAGGAAGAGGACGTAGAACTCGCGGCCAAGTCCGCGTGAGTTCTCCTTCCTTTTTTCTACAGTACGCCTTTGGTACTGGGCACGTCCATCTTTTGTAAATTCTCCGTTACCGCATCTCCCAGGGCGATGCCAAACGCCTTAAACACCGCTTCGCACTGATGGTGGTCGTTGGTGCCGTGGAATGCGATATGGGCGGTGATCCCGGCGTTGATGCATAGGCTGTAGAAGAAATGCTCGATCACATCCCGGGGAATACCTCCGATAGTAGGGCCCCCGAAACTGCCCCGGAATACCAGGTACCCGCGTCCCCCCACGTCCATGGCCACCTGGGCACAGGCCTCGTCCATCGGTACCATGGCGTGTGCAAACCGTCGCATTCCTTTCCCCTCTCCCACGGCCTTTTTCACCGCGGTTCCTACCACGATCCCCACATCTTCGATGAGATGATGGTGATCTCCTTCCGGTTCTCCCTGTGCCTTGATGGCCAGGTCTAGACCTCCGTGCTTACCCATGGAGGTGAGCATATGATCAAAGAAGGGCACTCCGGTCTGGATCGAGCAGTTCCCCGACCCATTCAGGTTCATCCGCACCTGCACCGAGGTCTCCTTCGTCTCCCGTTTTATCGTTCCCTCTCTCATCTGACTTCCTCCCATGCTACCTGTAAGGTGATCTTTCCATTATACAGCGCCGATCCCAGGACGGCCCCCTCCGCGCCCATCTCCCGGAGCGTGCGGATGTCCTCCCGGCGGGAGATTCCTCCGGCCACCACCACCGGAATCCGCACGGCATCGAGAAGCCTCCGGATCGGCCCGGTCTGGATACCGGCCTGGAGCCCCTCGATCTCCACGTTGGTGTACAGCAGTGCCCCTGCACCCCGGTCCTCGAACCGTTGCGCCCACGCCACATAATCGCCGGCCGGTTGCTGCCATCCTTCGATCACCACCTCCCCACCCCGTGCATCCACCCCCGCCATAATGCGATGGGGACCGAATTCGTCGGCGAGATCGTGGATCAGGTCCGAGTGACGGATGGCAGCGGTTCCCAGGATGACCCGCTCCACACCGATTCCCAGCCAGGAGGCCGCATCTTCCCGAGTGCGGATTCCCCCTCCCAGCTGGATCATCACCCCGGTCTCCCGAATCAGGGATCGGATGAGGGCCGCGTTCTTTCCCGCGGCTCCAAACGCCCCATCCAGATTGATCACGTGCAGGGCATCCGCACCCTCCTCGATCCATCGCCGGGCGCAGGAGAGGGGATCCCCGTACCAGGTGGCCTTTTCCCGGTTGCCCTGCACCAGCTGGACACACCGTCCGCCCAGAATGTCCACCGCCGGAAAGATCTTCATGGTTTCCTCAGCGGATCATCCGTTCTATGGGGATGACCAGGATATCCCGGCCTCCGGCCCTGCGCAACTGGCTGATCAGGCGATAGATGCGCTCTTCCTCCACCACGACGTGCACGGCGACCAGATCCTCGGACGAGGCGACCTCCATCACCGTCGGGCCACTCAGTCCGGGCAGGATCCGCTGGATCTCATCCAACGCCGATCGCCGGACATTCATCATCAGATAGCGCTGTCCCCGTGCCCGTACCACGCTCTCCAGCGCCAGGGAGATCTCTGCGATCTTCTCCTCTTTGTTCCGGAGAGACTCCGGATTGGCGATGACTACGGTACTCGTGTCCATGACCGTGTCGAGAATGCGAAGGTGATGGCTGCGCAGCGTGGTACCGGAACTCACCAGGTCGACGATCGCGTCTGCAATACCCAGTTCCGGAGTGGCCTCACACGCGCCTCCTACCGGCACCAGGCTCACCGAGACCCCGTTCCGGGTAAAAAAGGCTGCCGTCAGCGAAGGGAACTCGGTGGCCACCCGCGCTCCGGAGAGGTCGGCGAGGTCGGTAGCGAGGCTCTCCTCCGGCACGGCCACCACCAGACGGGCAATTCCGATATGCAGATCCAGGAGCTCCTCCACCCGTGAGCCCTTTTCTGCGACCATGTCGCGGCCGGTCACCCCCAGGTCCGCCGCTCCGCTCTCCACGTAGGCAGGAATGTCGATAGAGCGGGCAAAGAGCACCTCCACCTGAGGATCGAGGGTCTTGCTGACCAGGCGGCGATCGTCGTCGTCCTGCAGATGGAGACCTCCGCGTTCCACGATCTCCCGTACCGGAGCCGCGATTCTCCCCTTATTGGGAATAGCAAATCGTACGACGTCAGAACGTTTTGAGTTCACCATTGATGACCTTTTTCGTGATAGAGGCGATGTTCTCCAGCGAGTCTTCGAGGATCTCCTCCACTTCCTGATTGACCAGATCCACCCGCACGCCCGGTTTGGGGAGTACCTGGGCACTGGCTACCAGGGGATAATCGATGGGCTTCCCTATCTGAGAGAGGAAGCGGAGATAGATCTCATCGATGCCGCTCACCTTCTCCACGCACTCACGGGCCACCTCCGTGGACAGAAGGTTGTAGATCTTGCCGATGTGGTTGATGGGATTCTTACCGCTGGTTGCCTCCATGCTCATGGGGCGGTTAGGCGTGATCAGACCATTGCACCGGTTGCCTCTTCCGACGGAACCGTCATCCCCCATCTCCGCGGACGTGCCGGTCACGGTGAGGTACACCGATCCCCGGTCCACGTCATCCGCGGTGTTCACGAATACGTTCACCTTTCGTTCGGTGTATTTCTTGGCCACCTGGAGCGCCTCTTCGGCCAGGAGCTCCTTGAGATCGATATATTCTCGTATCCCCTCGCAATATCGGTCGACCATCGCGCAGGCAATGGTCAGGGTGATGGTATCCCGGTTCCGGAGCCCCATGATCTTGACATCGGGTCCAAAGACCGGGTACTCTCTCCTCAATTGGGTATCCATGTAGTCGCTGAGGCTCTTGACGATGGTCTCCGTCTCCGAGAACGGAGCATGGCCCACGCCGAAGGACGTGTCGTTGGAGCGGGGTATTCCGCTGGTTCCACAGGTGGTGAAAACATCCCTCAGGTCCGTGGACCCGACCCCCATACGGACATCGACCACCACATGGCTTTCGAGATCCAGCTGAGGAAGCGTCTCCCGCAGGTAATCGCGGGCAGCACGAAGTGCGATCGTATCGGCGGGAATATCGATCCCATTGAAGTGCTTGGTCGCTCTTCCCACCACCAGAACATAGATGGGCTTGATCACCTTCCCCCCACTGAAGGCGGGAATTGTCTCCCCGCCTACCACCTCTCCCTGGTCGGTATTGTGATGGAGGATCCCTCCGCAGTAGCGGGAATATTCACGGGAGAGGCCCCTGCTGACGGCTTCGGCGATGCCATCGGCCAGGCTGTCTGGGTGACCGATCCCTTTCCTCTCCACGAGTTCGACCGTTCTTGCTTCGATGGGCGTCTGGTTGATCGTTTCCACGCTGATATTTCGTTTCATCTTCGTGCTCATGGTCGACCATCTGGTATTTCGTTGCTAGAATTACAAGGAGAGGGCAAAATTTAACGGTTTCCTTTATCCTCCGTATTCTGACGGCCGTACAAAACATTCATTCACGGGCCCTGCCAACTTCCCTATGGTACATGATCCCCACCCTCCTTATTGCCGGAACTCATTCCGGCTGCGGTAAGACCACGATAGCCTGTGGAATCATGGCGGCCCTCACGGCACGGGGAATGCGGGTGCAGCCCTTCAAGGTAGGACCGGATTTCATCGATCCCAGTCATCACACCGCCATCTGTGGGCGACCTTCCCGCAATCTTGATCCGTTCATGATGGGGGAGGAGGAAGTGGTATCTCTGGTCTCCCGGGCATCCAAAGGTGCCGATGTGGCGGTGATCGAGGGGGTAATGGGCCTGTTCGACGGGATGGGAGGAACCGTGACCGGCAGCACGGCACAGGTGGCTTCGATCCTCTCCCTGCCGGTGATCCTCGTGGTGGATGTCCACGGGATGTCCCGCAGCGCTCATGCCGTGATCCGGGGATTCCGCACCTATGATCCCGCGGTGCAGGTAGGAGGGGTGATCTTTAACCGGGTGGGAAGTGTCGCACACCGGACTCAGATCGAACCTGCCCTGGAAGTCCATGCTTATGGATGGATCCACAAGGATCCGGCGCGGGGGGTCCGCAGCCGGCATCTGGGGCTTCTGATGGCCGGCGAGGAGGAAGGTATGGGCGCCTGGGGCCCGGTCATAGAAGAGCAGTGCGATCTGGACGGCCTGCTCCGCGACGCGTCCCGGCCTTGCCCGGGTGTCTCACCTTCAGTGCCGGATTCTCTCAGCGGAGGGGGAATCCGGATCGGGGTGGCCTGGGATCCCGCGTTCTGTTTCTACTACCGGGAAAATCTGGACCGCCTGGAGCGAAGGGGAGGAACCCTCGTGTACTTCTCCCCTCTTCGGGACCACCTGCCGGAAGTGGATCTTCTCTACCTCGGTGGAGGATATCCGGAGCTCCACGCTTCCACGCTATCCACTTCGCCCTGCACCCGGGAGATCCGGGAGGCGGCCGAGGACGGAATGCCTATCCTTGGCGAATGTGGAGGACTGACCTACCTCTGTCGAAGCCTCCTCACCCAGGAACAGCGGTATTCGATGGCCGGAGTCCTGCCGGCTGACGCAGAGATGCACCGGCGGTTCCAGGCACTGGGGTACATCGAGGGGCAGGGGACGGGCGTCTGTCCACTGTTACCGGTTGGGATCACCTATCGCGGGCATGAGTTCCATTACTCCGCCCTCACCTGCGATCCGGGGGCTCGCTTCGCGGCGCGACTCCGTCGGGGAACCGGGATCCGAGAGGGCCAGGACGGTCTTACCGAATACAGCACCCTGGGAACCTACGGCCACACCTACTTTACCGACCCGTTCGCGGATGCGCTCGTATCGGCGGGACGGGAATGGAAGAGGAGATAATCTCCATTCATCCGTGAGACGTGAGTCGATACCGGGCAGGTAGAGAAAGGGACACAATCTCCCGGAAAGGAATGCCCGGGAGGAGGGTGTTGGGATATCAGTTCTGCCTTACTGCACCCGCACGTCGGAACGAATGGACAGGCGGCACATGCCATCCCGAAAGACCCGTACCACCCCTCCACTCTCGGATACGGTGATGCCCACCGAAGGGATCTCGGTGGTAATGGAGGCGATGGCCCGGTGACGTCCGCCCAGGCCGGCGGGAAGGGCGGCAAGCTGGGTTTTTAGATCCAGATACCGGCCCGCAGAAAGTACGAATCCCTCCCGGCTGACCACGAAGACCCCATCGAGCTGGGCGAACTCCTTGATGCTCTCCCAGTTCTCGCGGTTGCGCAGGTCACAGACCGAAGGGGGCTGACCCTCGAACGGATTCAGTACGGACTGGCGGGAGCGGGAGAAGATCGCTTCCTTATCCCCGATAATAAACGCGGTGCCGATGCTGCGGCCTTCGCGACCCTCGATGGCGATCTCCTGAGCCAGGCGCAGGGTGGCATACATCACATCCCGGGGAACGATATCCTCGAAGTCCCGGGCATTGATGAAGTTCTTCCCTTCCGCCATGTCGTAGATCAGGATGGCGTAGGGAAACACTCCCACCACGACACCCTCCTCCAATCGCCGGGATAGATAGAGCTGGATCGCCGCATCCAGCATGTGCTGTTCGCAGACCTCCAGGATGTCGTGCATGGTCAGATCCTTGAGTATCTCGAGCTGCAGGTCCTGGACCCAGATGATGGGCACGGCGGGTTGGCATTCGATGGGTTTGGTGAAGGCGACCACCGCTCGCGCACCCAGCTGACGGGCGAGATCCACGCCGGTGTTGACCATCAGTGCTTCGTTCACCATAGACCCGGGATCAACTCCGGTATTTCTCCTGGACGTGAGGCCACGGTGATGCCCAGAGCCCGTAGATTTTCGATCTTGCTGCGGGCATCGCCGCTTCCACCCTCCACGATGGCCCCCGCATGCCCCATGCGTTTCTCTGGCGGAGCGGTGATTCCAGCGATGTAGGCGATCAGGGGGAGTTCGCTGGAGGCCGCACCCTCCTCTTCGAGACTTCCACCCACTTCTCCGATGATGACGACCCCATGGGTTAGAGGGTCCTCCTCAAACAGGGCAAGGACATCTGCAAACGTCTGCCCGATCACCGGGTCGCCTCCGATCCCGATGATTGTGGACTGACCGATCCCCGCCCGGGTGAGCTCATGCACCACCTCATAGGTGAGGGTTCCGCTCCGGGAGATCACGCCCACATTTCCCCGTGTGGCCAGGTGTACCGGCATGATGCCCATCTTCACTTCCCCGGGAGAGAGAATACCCGGGCAGTTTGGACCGACCACGCGGGAACCCCGCAGGTGGGCATAGGAGAGCGCCCGCAGGGTATCCTGCACCGGTATGTGTTCGGTAATGGCGACGATTAGAGGGATACGGCTGTCGGCGGACTCCATGATGGAGTCCCCGGCGGCACCGCCCGGCACAAAGACCACACTGGCGCCGATATCATGCTCCCGTACCGCGTCCTTGACACTGTCGTAGACCGGGACTCCGTCCACTTCCTGGCCCTGTTTACCTGGTGTCACTCCGGCCACCACACCCTTCCCGCCCACCTGACGGGCATAGGCATTCATCAGAGGAATGTGGAAGGCCCCCTGTTTGCCGGTGGCTCCGGTCACCAGGATGCCGGTGCCCCGATCCCCGTAGATCACCGCGATCCCTCCACTGCTGCCCGAACTGCCTGATCCATGGTCTCGTACATCTCATATCCATGTTCCCGCAGGATCGCCTTCCCCTCCTCTTCATTCGTTCCGGCCATCCGTACAACTACCGTCTGGGGCACCCCTGCAGCAACGATCCCGCGGGCCACATCGTCGCAGCGGGTGATCCCGCCCAGCAGATTCACCAGGATGACCCGCACCGAGGGCAAACCGGCCACCAGACGGACCGCTTCGGTGACCCGGTTTTGGTCGGCCCCCCCACCCACGTCGAGGAAGTTTGCTGCCTGGCCCCCGTAGTTCGCGATCAGGTCGAGGGTGGCCATGGTGAGACCGGCTCCGTTTCCGATCACACCGATAGAACCCTCCAGTTCCACATACGAGAATCCGTGCTGTTCGGCCAGCCTCTCCCGCGGGGTGAGATCCCGGTTTTGTGTAATTCCCTGGCGGGCGAGTGCATTGTCATCGATGATCAGTTTCGCGTCCGCTGCGACGATCCCGATGGGGGTGGCCGCGAGGGGATTGATCTCGGCGAGGAGGGCGTCTTTCTCCCGTAATACCCGGTAGAGTCTCTGAACCACCGGTGCGATCTCCTTGGGTGCTCCCTTCAGCAGGTTGCGCAGGGCAAAAGAGGGTATTTCCGGGAGCAGGGGAGGGACATAGGCCTTTCGCACCGCTTCCGGCTGTTGCCGAGCGAGCGCCTCGATCTCCACACCTCCGGAAAGGGCAAACAGGATCAGGATCTCCCGGTGGGAGCGGTCCACCATCATCGAGAGATAATATTCCTGTTGGATGGAAAGACGATCTTCTACCAGAATCCGGTCGACCGGAAGCCCGCGAATGGTTCGCGAGAAGAGATCCCGGGCGATTCGTTTCGCGTCGGCACGCGTTCCGAACAGGATCCCTCCGGCTTTTCCCCGTCCGCCAACTTCCAGCTGCGCTTTGAACGCCAGTTCCTCTCCCAGACCGGGCAGGTCGGACAGTTCCTCGGCCGAGCGGACCACCACTCCAGCCGGTACCGGGATTCCGAACTCCCGGAAGATGTGTTTTGCCTCGTACTCCAGCAGTTTCATTTCGCTCTCCCCGTTTCGGCGGCCAGTTCTATGCCTCGCTTCAGCGCCCGCAGATTCAGATCCTCGGTACCGCGGGGGACGCTCTCCCGCACCGCTTTCTCGATGGCCTCCGTACCCACCACACCGGTTGCCCCCACCAGGGCACCGATCATGATGATGTTGGCCACGATCACCCGTTTGAAGGCGGTCTTCGCTTCGGACGTGGCAGGAATCCCATACCAGGTACACCTGGGCCGGCCCTGCACCATATCGGTGTCCAGGATCATGGTCGCCTCTGCCGGGGCGTCTGCCCCATACCGAACAAATCCTTCCTGGGACATGATCACAAAGATATCGGGGATTCGCACCTTCGGATAGAGAATGGGGTCATCATCGATGATCACCGCACTCATGGAGGCCCCGCCCCGCGCCTCGGGGCCATAGACCTGGGTCTGCACCGCGAACTTCTCATCGTACAGTGCGGCTGCCCGCCCCACGATCACCGCGGAGAGGATGATCCCCTGCCCTCCGAACCCTGAGAAACGGATCTCGTGTCTCATCGTTTTCCCCCTAGCACCGGCCGCTGCCGTCGGATGAACTCCCCCACCACGACGGTGTCCGGCGGGATGGGTTTTCCCTCGGCGATCTGTCGTTCGTACTTCTGACGAAGCATGGAATGGGTACGGAAGAACTCCAACATGTCCTCGGGTTCCCGCAGCCGGTTCCTCCTTCCGTACCCGGTGGGGCACTGGACAGCCGCCTCAATGAAAGAGAATCCCGGAGTCTCCAGTCCGGCATGAACGGCTCGGGTGAGTTCCTTCACATGGTAGGATGTCCATCGTGCCGCGTAGTTTGCCCCTGCGGCGATGGAGAGTGCGGTGAGATCGAAGGTCCCCTCCTCCGCCCCATACGGAGTGGTAGTGGAGAGGGCTCCACGGGGGGTGGTCGGGCTGCCCTGCCCCCCGGTCATCCCGTAGATCTGGTTGTTCATACAGATCACCGTCATATCCACGTTTCTTCGACAGGCGTGGATGAAGTGGTTGCCTCCGATGGCGGCCAGATCCCCATCTCCGGTGAACACGACCACCTGAAGATCAGGATTGGCCAGTTTCACTCCTGTCGCAAAGGCCAGAGCCCTTCCATGGGTGGTGTGGAGAGAATCTGTGTCGATGTAGCCGGGAGCACGGGAAGAGCATCCGATGCCGGAGACGAACACCACCTCCTCCCGCTTCCATCCCATCTCTGCGACCGCGGTAAGGGTGCAGTTGATCACCGTGCCGTTCCCGCATCCCACACAGAAGATGGTGGGGAGGCGGTCCGCACGGTACCAGTCCAGAAAGTTCATCGCGCCGCCTCCACGGCAGAGGTCAGTGTCTCGGGGTCGTGCAAGGCCCCTCCCAATCGGGGGACGGAGACGACCGACGCCGTGGTGTGACGCTCCAGTTCGCGGGAGATCAGGCCCAGGTTCATCTCCGGGACAATGAACGTCTGTGCTTGGGGGAAGAGCTCCTCAACCCAGTCCGGAAAGGGCCAGACCACTTTCAAACGAAAATGCCCGAGCGATCCGTCCTTATGATCATGCAGGGTCTGCCAGACTGCCCGGGTGGGAGCACCGTAGGAGACAAAGACGATCTCGGCATCCGAGTTGGTTACCTCATAGGAAGCGATCTCTTTCCGGGCGGACTCCACTTTGGAGACCAGGCGGGTGACCAGTGCTTCATGCACGTCCGGATTGGTGGTGACCGGATATCCCCGTTCGTCATGGGTGAGGCCGGTGACATGGACGTGGTGACCTTTTCCGAAGGGAGTGAAGCCTGGCACACCATCCTCTCCCGGCTGGAAGGGGAGCAGGGTCCGGCTCGTTCGGATCCGGACGGGAGTGACTGATACCGTCTCCGGAAGACTCATCTTTTCCCGCATGTGGCCGATGATCTCGTCGGCCATCAGAAAGACCGGCACACGGAAGTGATCGGCGAGGTTGAAGGCCTCCGCCGTCATCTCGTACATCTCCTGCACCGTTGCCGGGGAGAGTGCAATGATGCTGTAGTCCCCATGGGACCCGAACCGGCACTGGAACATGTCTCCCTGTGAACCCATGGTGGGCTGTCCCGTGCTGGGCCCTCCTCGCTGGATATCCACGATCACCAGGGGCGTCTCGGTCATCACCGCGTACCCGATATTTTCCATCATCAGGGAGAGTCCCGGTCCGCTGGTGGCGGTCATCGCCCGTACCCCGGTCCAGGAAGCCCCGATCACCGAGGCGATGCTTCCGATCTCATCCTCCATCTGGATGAAGGTCCCACCCACTTTGGGCAGTTTCATCGCCATATGCTCGGCGATCTCCGTGGAGGGAGTGATGGGGTATCCACCGAAAAAACGGCACCCGGCGGCCAGTGCTCCTTCCGCACAGGCGATATTGCCCTGGATAAACGCGATTTTATTCAATACTCAATCGCCACCTTATGCCGATGATAGGGTTCTTCCTCCTCCCACCGGATGGCCTGATCGGGACAGGTGAGCTGGCAGACCCCGCAGATCGTCCGACCATAGAGGTGACGCAACCGGCAGTTGGCACAGCGCTCGGGGCGGTCCAGCTCCGGAACGACTACCCCTCGCTCGTTGGGTCGTTTGCCCGGACGAAAAATTCGGTAGGGGCAGACCTTGACGCAGAGGTTGCAGCCCTTACAGCGGTTCGGGTCGATGACCATCTTCATGAATTCTTCTACTAGTATAGAGCGGGCAGGAAAAAAGATATATGTATTCGCTCAGGGCACCGCGATTTGGCGGAATCGCCGAACGGTCGGTCCCCTGTGCATATGTTCATACCCTATCCGGGATCCGTGTCCGGTCATTGGGGTTAGAGCCAGTACCGGATGAGTCTCTTAGCAGGTGAACGAACTTCCTGCCTCCTGCAGGTGACGGTACCGTTCCTGCGCCGAAGTCCGTATTTGGGAGAACAGGTCGTTTCCGTGGGAATCGATCCCCACGACCAGGGGAAGGTGATCCAGCTCGAGAATCCAGACTGCCTCCGCCATCCCGAGGTCCTCCCAGATCACACCCGCGAGTCGCATGTGAGAGGCGGCGAGGGCAGCACATCCTCCGGTAAAGGCAAAATATACGGCCTTTCCCCGCAGCACCTCCCTTACGGAAGTATCCATCCAACCTTTACCGATGATTCCCCGCACTCCCTGCTGTATTAGCAGGGCGGTGAGAGGATTCATGCGGGCAGAGGTGGTCGGGCCGGCCGCGATGATGCGGTTTCCCTGCACCACGGGCCCACAGTGGTATACCACGGCGCCCTTCGCGGGGAAGGGTATCCCTTCTTTTCTCATCCGCAGATGCGCCTCGTCCCGTGCCGTATACACGATTCCGGAGAGCGTGACCAGGTCCCCTGCCTGGAGAGAGAGGGTCTCCTCCCCCAGGGGCGGCCTCAGGTTCATCGGCCCCCCTCCCCCGGACGGGGCGTATCCCGGTAAACGCCCACAGGGACCTCCACCGTCGCACGGCGCGATGCCCAGCACTGGACATTGACAGCCACCGGTAAGGAGGCGGTATGGCATCCGCCACGTCGGACCTTCACCGCGAGTGCCGTGGTATCCCCTCCCAGACCCATAGGACCGATACCCAGCGAGTTCACGG
>JBAIXL010000052.1:0-5718 GCA_037916685.1 Methanolinea tarda | reverse complement strand
GTGTTCAGCAACCTCAGGACAATGCGATCCCCCACATGTAAACCCTCCTCCCCTTCCATCACTTTTCCTTCTGCAGGGGGATCGAGAATTCGGGCAAAGGTCCCGTGCCGGGTGACACCGGTGACGTAACCGTCAAATACATCCCCAACCCGATCCTGCAGCAGGACCGCGGCGGCGGCCTTGCGCATGAAGCGTTCCACCTTTTTTGCCGCCTTATCACGATCGGTGAGATGCAAGGCTAGGTCCTGCAGTTCTTCTCGCGAGTAGGGATTTGCTTCCTCCCCCCGAAGGAGGGACTTCAGCAGCCGCTGGATGATAATATCCACATAGCGGCGATTGGGGGCGGTTCCGTGAGTATAATCGGTGACGGCAAGACCAAAATGACCATAGGGAGGTTCTTCCGGATACAGAGGAAGATATTCGCCCGCTCCCAGCAGCTTCACGATGGTCAGAGAGAGATCCGGAAAACGATCCGGATCGGCAACTTTTCTGTGGGTGAGGAATTCTGCCAGTGCCTTTGAATCCGGTTCTTTCGGCAGGGTCTCACCATACTTAGCTGCTGTTTCTACGATCGCATCCCAGTATTTCGGTACCCGGACCACCCGTTCGATCATCGGCCTGCCGGCCGCTTCCAGATACTTCGAGATGGTCCTGTTTGCCGCGATCATGAATTCCTCGATCAGGGACCGTGCGGCATTGGACTCCTGTTCGACTAGGCCCTGAACTCTGCCTCCGCCCATGATCGCCTCAGGCTCGCTCGTCTCCAGATCCAGTGCCCCCCGTTCCATCCGACACCGGTTCAGCCTTCGGGCGGCCTCGCATTGAAGAAGAAGCTGGTCTTCCAGCCCCGTGACTTTCTTCACTTCGGCAGGAATCCCTGATCGGCGTTCGAGCCATGCGCCCACCCGTTCGTACACGAGTTTCGCATGGTTGCACACCAGGGCCGGGTAGATTTCGCCATCGCCGATACGTCCTTCTGGAGGAACGGTATATTCGATCACGATTGCTGGATGATCTAGGTCCGGCAGCAAGGAGGTCAAGCCCTGAGCGAGCCGATCCGGAAGCATGGGGAAGGTCTCCACCCCGGTATAAACGGAAGTCCCGTTATAGGACGCATGACGGTCGGTGGCGGATCCTCTCCAGACGAGGTGATCGACATCCGCGATGGCCACCCGGATCCGTATTCCATCGTCCTGTACTCGCTCGCTATAGACAAGCTGGTCGATATCCATGGAATCGGCATTGTCGATCGAGGACCAGAGTAATCCCCTCAGATCCGCCACTCCCCTTGGCTCAGGCGCGGTTTCTTCTAAATTTTTGATCTCATGTATCACCGATGGTGGAAATTCGGGCCGGAAACCCTGATTTTCCATTTCCTGAAGCGCAAGTGCTTTTAGATCGACCGAATCCTGTCTGCCCATGGTGCTGGTACCTCCATGCCAGAATATTAAAATATAGAGCTTGCGTTTGCCTACAGATCTGACCAAAAGATAAAGCATACAGAGCGAACCGTCAGGGCTATCCTCTATTTTTCTTCGTGCCATCCTCTACCGGTACGATATGCGGCTCATCACGGAAATCCCCGATAATCAGAAAATCTATCTCGAATTATCGAATGGAAAAGTGGTTGATGCGTTCTGATGCGAAACGAATCGTATTGGTTTAAATAGTAATTTTTGCCACCTAATGTTTCATAAAAATCTGAAGTGATTCTTTGACGGTTACTCGATATAAGATAAAACATTTTGATGTCGTGAGTGTAGGTAAAATCGGCGCCGTTGTGGGCGCGATCATCGGGTTAATTTATGGAATTTTATTTACCTTTCTCTTTGCCGCGTTTATGGTGGTCGGATCGTCTGCGGGGGTAGGCTCGTCCACCCCGCTGAGTCCGCTTGTAGGACTGGGAGCTGCGGGTATCATTATTCTTGGACTTATTGGAGGGGCCATCGGCGGCTTTATTATTGGGATTATTTATGCCCTGGTGTACAATGTGTCATCCTCGGTGGTTGGCCCGATTGAAGTGGATCTCGAGTCATAACATTTCCAATTTTTAAAAAGTACATCGCACTATCCGGCAGAGATTCCACAGTACGGCGACAAAGTTGCCAAAACCTCGCGGTATCCGGCATGTTACCCGAGTCATTATTTTTCCAAAAAGGGAAGTATCTAGGTATATCGGGCACACCACGGCGTTACTCTGAATATTCATGACACGGGTGATTCACTCCTCACGATTATAATTCCTAAGTGTACTGGCATCCACAAACCCGTCCTACCCGGACGACGATATGTTTCAAGGCTGCATACGCTTTGGCTACGATCGTTTAAATTATATATTAGAAGAGAGGGTAGTGCCTAAAAGGAGGGTATTATCATTCAACCCGTGGACGAAGACCTTCTGGTCAACATAATTGAGCATGCAAGCCCGAGTGTAGTAAACATCAACACGGTCATGCTGATGCATGATGCGTATATGAACGTAACGCCGGTGCAGGGGGTGGGCTCTGGCATCATCATCGATTCAAAAGGGTATATCCTCACGAACCATCACATCGCTGGAAATGCCCAAAGTATGATGGTGAGTATGTTTGACGGCACCAAACTGAAGGGCAACCTGGTCGGCACGGATCCTATGACGGACGTTGCGGTCATCAGGGTGGATCCAGGAACTCACAAACTTCCTATTGCGCAGATCGGCGACTCGGATCAGATCCGGGTAGGGCAGACCGCCATTGCCATCGGAAATCCATTTGGCTTCATGCTGCGTGGGCCAACCGTTACCGTCGGGGTAATCAGCGCGCTCAACCGCACTATACAGGTGGAAACCGTGGTCTATGAGAACCTGATCCAGACGGATGCCCATATCAACCCGGGCAACAGCGGTGGACCCTTACTTAACAAAGATGGCAAGGTTGTGGGCATGAATTCGGCCAGTATCCCATTCGCCCAAGGCATCGGCTTTTCCATCCCTATCGATAAAGCCATACACGTTAGTAAGGAGCTCATAGAGCATGGGAAAGTGGTGCGACCCTGGCTCGGAATTTTCGGTGTAGGCGTCACGAAGGAGCTCGCCGAATACTACAACCTGCAGTCAAACGAGGGCGTACTCGTTACACAGATCTACAAGGATAGCCCGGCCGGCATACGCGGCATCCTGCCCGGGGATATCGTTCTCAGTGTCGATGGGAAGAAAGTGAAGGATATGTCGGAACTTGCAGACTACATACGAAAGAAGAAGGTGGATGAGGAGATCACCCTGGAAATCCTGCGAGGAGAGGAGAGAGGAGAGGTTACTATAACGCTGGCAGAGACACCTTCTGGATAATGTGTTATCACCAGGAATAATCCGATGGTGATCTCTCGGGACCGAGCGGGAGGCGGATTGGTGGATCTGTCGATAGTACCACAGCACAATACTCCAAAGATATACGAGAACCGAATAGGTGAGGGTGGTCTAAGTTAATGAGCAACCTGAAAACCATCGGTGTGATAGTGCTCGGAATCGTCGTGGGGGCCATACTGGCATCATTCGGCCTGGGAGGTACCCTCATCTACATCGAGGCGCACACCATGGAGACCACGGTCAATGGTTGGAGCACCACCCTGCAGTACGGTGAATGGGGCGACAACATCCTCCAGCGTGCAGCATTCTCCCAGGTTCTTCCCGCCGCGAACGTACCCGCAGAAGCGGTGTACTGGACCACCACCGTGAACAGTGCGGGTGCCCGGCTGAGCGGAACACATCGCTATCTCCTGCACTTCTCCGCGGGCGGGCTTCCTCCCAATGATGCCTTCTGGTCGTTGACTATGACCGACCTGCAGGCGCATATGGTGAACAATTCCATCCGCCGCTATAACGTCGGTACCTACACGAACCTTGTGCCGAACGCCGATGGGTCTGTCGACATATTCATACAAAATGCACCTCCCTCCGGAAACGAGTCCAACTGGCTCCCGGCACCCCCCGGCAACTTCAAGCTGTGGCTCCGTGCCTACCTGCCCGGCAAGGCCATCCTGAACGGTACATACCAGGTGCCGCCCGTCGTAGAGGTGAGCTGATGGCGGAGAATTACAATGCCAAACCCAGGAAACGGCACCTGTTCGCCGTAACGGTGCTCATTGTCCTGGTCATAGGCACTCCCCTCTACATCTACTTTTACCCCCACATCATTTACACCACGTGGGAGAACTCGATCATCGAGAACGGTTTTGGAATAACTCCAAATTCCACCGGTATCCCCGTCAATACGCTCTACACGTCCACCGCCCTGGCATCCCCCACTACCCAAAACAATGTAGCAGGGGCAAATCATGACGTGCTCTACACCATAGGCGTGTTGGATTTGAGTGCAGGAGCGCAGATTTTGCACGTGCCGGCCATGGATGGACGATACTACAGTGTCGAGTTCGTTAACCCCTGGGGTGATCCCTTCTATGTCGGCCAGCGAACGACCGGCACCCGGGCAGGGGACTATCTCCTCAGTGGCCCAGGGTGGAGGGGAAATATACCCGCGGGAATGATGCAGCTGGCCGCTTCGGACAATCGATTGCTCGTCATCGGAAGGGTGCTGGTGTATAATGAGAGTGATCTGTCGACCGCCTACAACCTTTCGACACAGATACGGGTCACGCCACTGACCTGATCGGTTCTACACGAGATGCTGGAGAGACGACAATCCATATCTTACAGCTTCATTTTTTCATTGTAGAACGTTCGCCCAGGTCCTTCCTGTCGTCTTATACTCCTCCCCGCTGTACGCATCGCCGACAACAAAGTACTGTTGCTTTATCGCCATAGCCGAAAGATCAGTCCCGAATAGGGGCAACAATTTTTACTATGGTAACAATCACAGCTGTCATCAGTATCGGTGCGACAGGATGCCGATCTTGCGGGATAAAGATGGGGCCTTTAACCTATGGTCACATTGCCCGTAAGACGATGCACTGGTTTTTCATGAATGTTTTCGCAATAGAAGATACAGGAAAACTAATCATCATCCGCTTCCTCAATGGAAATCGTAAAAGGGACATTCATATCAGATTATGGAGAAAAACTCTTGAAAACAACGTATCCAATAGGCCTATTCCTATTGTTAATGATCTGTGGGATCAGTTTACCATCTCTTTCAGGATTGAGAATATTCCCGTTTTCTGTCGTACCATCTGCATTCTCCCTCACGTACGCGATAGTACTCTCGTCTGTATTCCTGGTCGTAGCCTGGATTCTCCATAGAAGTACAACTCATAAAGGATATTGGCGCATATTTTTTACTTTCTTCATCGCGTCTACGGCAATTCTCTTCGATCTCCTCGTGAACTTTCCTTCCGGAACCATCGATGGGTTGCTCTTCGATATGATGGTCAGTGCCACAATAATTGTGAGCACTATCGTTTTTTTAACCGTACTCTCCGGTGTGTCCTTAGGTTCGATTTTCCTGAAAAAAGGAAACGTTAAAGTGGGCATTCTTATTGGGATGACCGGCTTCTTCATTTTTGCCCTCTTCTCTCCTCCCCTTGCCGAGATGCTGTTTCAGGCGCGAAATCTGACCACTGACACAATAGTTTCCTGGCTGCCTTGGATACTACCAATCGTGTTGCTGAACGGTATACGAGAAGAACTGCTTTACCGAGGGCTTTTCTTAAAAAAGTATGAGATCAAACTCGGGTTCATCGGATCGAATCTGCTCCAGGCCATCATATTTTCTTTGAGTCATTCGG
>JBAIXL010000051.1:0-10099 GCA_037916685.1 Methanolinea tarda | reverse complement strand
ATTCACCCATATAGGTCACTCGCCTGCCCGCTCTGCTCTGGTATACTGTCTCATCACCCCGGCATACACGTCCACGGCGCTTTCCAGCGCATGAATGGGCACCCGTTCGTTGACCCCGTGGAGCGTGGTGAGGTCGCCCGGGCCATACTGGGCGACCCGGCATCCCGCCTTTCGAAGAAATTTCGCATCACTGGCTGCCCACTGTACGATCGGCTGAACCGGGCGCTGAAACAACCTCTCTATCTCCGCACACAGTACCCGGACGACCTCTGTCTGAATCGGAGTAAGGGTGGGATCCGAACTGTCGACGATTCGCACGCGGCCATGGGGTACGGACTGCCGTATCTCTTCAATCAGGGCTTCCGCCTTGCACCCCCACGGGATTCGGAGGTCCAGCTCCAGATGGCATTGCTGGGCTACGATATTCACTTTCTCTCCGCCCCGGATCACTCCCGGGTTAAAGGTAATCCGTGTCAGAACGTCGGATATTCGCTGAACTCGAAAGATGGATTCTAGCACCTCTCCTGAACGGTCGATGAGAAGGCCCAGCTCTCCCCCGATCTGGTACTCCCGCTGGTGCAGTTCCTCCAGGTGTTCGATGAAACGGACCGCATCCATGATGGCGCTTCTGCCTGCCAGGGGATGGAGAGACGCGTGGCCCGGCACCCCATCGAACTCGATATCCAGACGGCACAGTCCTTTCTGACCCACGCTCGGGCTCAAGGGAGGCGTGGGTTCGGCAATCAGGCAATCGCAGGGTGGGATATATCCCTGCGCAAGAAGGTACCGAATGCCGCTGCTTCCCCCCGTCTCTTCGTCGCAGACAAATGCGAGGTTGACCTCCGGCTCGCCTCCATCGTTCAGCAGCCGCTCCAGGGCACACAGCAGGACGGCGCACCCACCCTTCATATCGCTGCTTCCACGGCCCCACACAAATCCCTCGTCAATCTCTCCGGAGAAGGGATCGCGGGACCACCCTTCTTCCCGGGCCGGTACCACATCGACGTGCCCGCAGCACAGGAGATTGCCGGGGGAAGGGAACGAGATCAGATTCCAGTGCCCTTTTTCACCCTCCACTTGGGTGCTCCGCACACCCAGGTCGTTGAGCACCGAGCTGAGATATTCGATGACAATACGGGTATCCCCTGGTGGGTTCTCACTTCTCAACCGCACCAGTTCGGAGCAGATCCGTGAGACGTCCATACGTTGGGTCCGTTTCAAGCAGCCTTTTCACGCAGATACGTCTCAAAGAGGGTGGCCAGGGAATTACCATTGTACAGGCTTTTGAGAAATTCCTGATCGAAGAATTCATCGATGGCCATAAAGAAGAAGGCCGGAGGTATGGCCAGGTTACTGTCGGGATCGAGCACGAGGCGGAAACTCCGGTATTCGGCCGGGGATTCGTCATCGTACACCAGGGACCAGACCGCGGGGAGGTCTTCGAATTTTTGCGGGTGGTTCTGTTTCAGCCAGTTGATGAATCCCCGAAAATGAACCCGGTCCCCTTTCTCCTCTTCGTCGATACGCCAGCGCAGGTATTCCCGGGTCATCTCGTTACGGATCGATGCGGTATTGTAACTGAGCAGACTCAGGGTATAGTCGATATGGGCGAGGGAGTCCATGAAATAGAAGCGTAACACGGGCTGAAAATCGGTTGGATCATGCAGGATCAAGGATTTTCCGTATAAATACTGCATGAGGCGGGTATATTCATTGGGTTCCTGCATGGCATACCATGTGAACCAGAGGACTAAAAAACATTCCGTCCGGGAAAACGGGCTTCAAATACGGTGGATCAACGGAAAAAGGGTGCCCTTTTTTGAACCGCCTCGTAGAACGCCTCCTCCAGATCTGCTCCTCTCTTATCGGAGATATCCAGATGGTTGTCGGTACGGAGAAGACAGGGCTTGAGTTTTCCGTCCGACGTGACGCGGAGACGGTTGCAGAACGCACAGAACTCCGTGTTATGCAGAGGTCGTACCACCTCCACTTCTGCTCCCTCCACGCAGTATTTTCTCCGGTGCTGCATCCGGCGAGTATGGATGCGCTCGGAATGCGATTTCAGTTCCTCCTCTACGGGTTCCAGATCTGCATGCAGCGCACAGTTGTTGAACTCAAGGAGTTCGATCAGCTGCAGGATGACATGATTCCGGTCCCGTATAAAACGAAGGAATCCGGGGATCTCGTCCTCGTTGATCTCCTTTAACAGAACCATGTTCAGCTTAACGGGGGTAAGACCCTCCCGGATGGCGGCATCGATCCCTGCCAGAACATCCGGGAGATGGTCCTTGCCGGTAATGTGGGCATACCGTTCGGGATCCAGGGTGTCCAGGCTCACATTGACCCGTGAAAGGCCGGCCTGTTTTAGATCGTGCGCGAGGTCTGCGAGAAGGATGCCATTGGTGGTCATCGAGGATTCAATACCGGGCGGAACCGAGGCGATGATCTCGCATACGTCCTTTCGCAGAAGAGGTTCGCCGCCGGTGAATTTCACCTTGCGAATTCCCAGACGGCCTGCGGTGTGCAGGATCTCTGCTATTTGATCCGAGGGTATCTCTCGAGTGGGAGTCTTCTCTCCTTCTGCGTGACAGTATATGCAGGCAAGGTTACAACGCTGGGTGAGACTGACCCGCAGGTTGGATACTTTCCGTCCGTAGGTGTCCACGAGCATGGCTATCCCTTGAAATTTTTTCCGACCAGATAGATCTCTGCACTTCCGCGCCGGGTGGACTGGGGCCGGAACAGATGCACAATCATGAACCGTTGCTTTACTCCGGCCAGGAAATCCTCAAACATATCGCCCTGGAACCCCTTGATCACCAGATTTCCGCCACGTTTCAATAGACGACCCGCACAGGCCAGTGCATCCTGTCCCAGTGCAGTCGCCACCGCCTGATCAAAGCTCCGGTGACCGGTAAGGTGGGGGGCGGCATCACAGAGAACGACGGAGACCGGTCCCAGACTGTCGACAAGAAGATCCTGGACTTCTGTGTGGGAAAAATCCCCCACGATCGTCTCCACACCCTCAAGGGGAAGTATAGGATTCAGGTCAACCCCCACCACCTTTCCTTCTGTCAGAGATCGGGCGACCTGAAGCCAGCTGCCGGGAGCTGCCCCCAGATCCACCACCACATCGCCTTTGCGGATAACATGATGCCGTTTCTGGATCTCTTTCAGCTTATAGGCAGCGCGGGAACGATAGCCTTCTTTCTTTGCCTGTCGATGCAAGGCGTCTTCTGCCCAGCGGGATGTCATCGTCCGGTATACCCCATAGATACAAAAAATACCGCACGTACTCGGCCATGCGGATGATATTTAGTACTTGTTTTTATAGAGTAAATAATAGAGTTTGTTGGGAGGTTATCATGTTAAAGGCAACGATTGATGCAGATATCTTCAGGGAGTCGATCGATGCAATCGCGGCGCTGGTGACCGAATGTCGGATGCATGTAGAGCCGGATCGTATCTTCACCCGGGCCGTGGATACCGCGAACGTAGCCATGGTCTCCCTCCAGTTACAGAAGGAGGCATTTGAGACCTTTCAGGCTACAAAGGAGGAGATGGGTCTCGATATTGCGAAACTGAAAAATATGCTGGGGATGATGAGCAGGGGCGATACACTGAATCTAACGCTTCCGGAGGGTGGCCACCGTATGGAGATGGCTTTCAACCGCTACCGGTACGCCATCACCCTGCTGGATGTCAATACCATCCGGAAGGATCCCAATCCTCCTACCATCGAACTTCCCGGCAAGGTGGTACTGACCGGGGAGGCACTCCAATCGGCGATCAAGGCCGCGACTGTGGTATCCGATAAGATCGCCCTCGGAATTGACCCGGAAAAGAAGTTCTTTTACATGGTGGCAGAGGGCGACACCGATCACATTCGTCTTGAACTCGCCCAGAACGAGGTGGAGTCTCTCTCCCTGGTAGAGGTCCGCTCCCTGTTCTCCCTGGATTATCTGAAAGACATGGGGAGGGTGATGGGCAAGGCAGAGAAAGTGGAAGTCCACCTCGGGGTGAACCACCCCGTCAAATTCTCCTTTGATATCGCCGGCGGAAAGGGCCATATTGACTACCTCCTTGCTCCCCGCATCGAGGCAGAGTGAGTGATGCCTCTCACTCTGGACATAAAAGATCTGGCAAAATATCCTTTTTTAAAAGAGGCACAGGAGGAAGTCGCAAAAAGGACTCCCTCCCTGGAGCGATTCCTGCAGAGCAACTATGGACGAAACATCCTCAATCATGCCGCGGAACGGGTGGTATCCTCGATCCGTGCAGGAAGGGACTCTTCATCGCAGGACATACGGGATGCCGAGGCCGATCTCTTCTCCTATGCCTTTGCACGCATCGTGGTCAGCTGTCTGGGAGAACGGGGCGTCACTGAGCGACATGCCCGGTACGAGGCGATCCGTGCCTCATCGTTCCTGAAAGAAGAATCCCTTACCCTGAGAGAGTTCGTGGTGGACCGTATCGGACTTAACCTGCATGCAGACCGTATCCCCGTCACCCAGTTCGTGGAGCTCGCATACTCTCTGCGGGAGAGTTCCTGGAGGCTGGTGAACCGGGAGATCGTGAAGGGGTCGGTCCTGATTCAGGAGATCGAGATGGACGATCTGATACGGGAACGAATCCGCTCCATCCTGATCCGGCAGTTCCCCCTTCCTGTCCCCCGGACACTCTGTGATACCATTGCCCCCGTCCTGAATGGAATCACCGCGTCCTATCAGGAGCAGATTCTCCAGCAGTTCGGGGAAGTCGAGGAGGAATCGTTCCCACCCTGTATCGGGGCGCTCGTTCGGGCCATCACGGAAGGGACCAATCTTCCCCATCAGGGGAGATTTGCCATCACGGCCTTTCTTCATGCCGTCGGACTCAGCCCTCAGGAGATCGTCGAACTCTATTGCCGGGCACCGGATTTTGACGTGGAAAAAACCCTGTATCAGGTTGAGCATATCACAGGATCCCGGGGAACCGAATATACGGCGCCTTCCTGTGCCACGCTGCGTACCTACGGTTTCTGTGTTCAGCGGGACTCCCTGTGTGAACATGTCAACCACCCGCTCAATTACTATCTGATCCGAAAGAAACATAAAAAAGAAGAAAAACCGGCCGAATCCACTAAAGAATCCGCCCGTCCCTAGCACTCAAAATCGGTATTCCCGGGTTCATCCTGGATGTTCCTTTCCGCAGTATGTATTAGATCCCGGTAATTCTCTAACACTTCTTATGCGGTACGTGGGCGGATATTTTCAGGATATCTCACGAGATCTTTTCATTGATGAAATACCCCGCCACACTCAGGATGATGATGAACAGGAGAAGGGCTAAAATATAGCCAAAACCATCCAGTACCTGAAAGACGAGGAGCAGGATGACAAACAGAATAAGGGTAACGACCCCGGCGGTGATGTCAAGCGTCCTAGCCTCCATACCATATATTTTGGGGTGCAGGTTGGTATTGTCATTTTCTGTCCAGAGACCTGCATACAGGATTCCGTTCCGGCCATGTTCCGGAGATGGTGCCTGGTGACGGCAGAAGCGCGGGAAGAGGTACGCCAGGCACTCTCCGAGGCGGTAAAGGATCTGACGCGGTACATGGATCCCAGACTTCTTCCGGAAGTCGGTACGAACATCGTCTACGCCCTGCCCCGGGCGCGGCAGATCCAGGATGTGGCCGGAGTGGAGGGAAGAATTGTTCGGCTGAAAGGATCCGTGCATCCGGTGGGAGGTGTTGAATTCGGAGCCAGCGATCACATGGCCCGAGCCGTGCTGACTGTCATGAACTTTGATCCGACCATGCGGAGTATGGCGAACATCCGATACTCGGAAACGATTCTGAATATCGTCGACGAATTGTTGCTGGAGATCTGTGAATTCAACCGGTCTGAAGAACCTCCTGGGATTCAGACTATGGACTGGGGAGTGGCCTTCTGCTGCAGGGAGGGGGTTCCCGAGGTAATCTTCGATCGCGGAGCGGTGGGCAAGGAAGCGATGATCCGGATCCTGGGAGACGATCCGATGGCGGTGGCACGAACCATTGCCCGTATCAGTGCACGATGCCCGAAAAACCACAAAAGTATATCCTCCGGAGACGAATAATCCCACCACAATATTCTTAACCCGTAAAAGCGCACTAATTTACACAACCTTCAGGAAATACCATGGGAATCAAACCGACGTATATCAAAACCCTGGGAGAGGAACTCATCTCCAAACATAATGAAAAATTTTCGGATGACTTCGAGCAGAATAAGGTGGCGGTCTCCCAGGTGACCGTGATGGATAGCAAACGAGTCCGCAACCGAGTGGCCGGATATATCACAAGAAAAATTCATACGAGAAAACCCCCGGCATAACGTATCCCAAAATCCCGCAATAGGAATGTCGGTCATTTAAAGTTCCAAAATCTCATCGTACTGGCGAGTATTTCGATTTTGCACACGATTAACAAATACTATAAATAGCACCAATTTAGAGAGTTTCTGTGGTGTACCGTAATGTTTGAGGGTGTCCTCCCTGCGATTATAACCCCTTTTAAAAGAAACGAGCATCTGGATATCGATACGGACGGGTTGCGGTCCAACATTGAATTCCTTCTTTCGAAGGGGGTCCATGGGATCGTTCCCTGTGGATCCACCGGTGAATCGGCAACCTTGACGGCGAAAGAGCATGAAAAGGTAATTGAGATCACCGTCGATGCCGTCAACGATAAGGTGCCGGTCGTGGCCGGCACCGGTTCCAACAATACCGATGAGGCCATTCTGTTCACCAAAGCGGCCAAGAATCTTGGGGCAGACGGAGTGCTGGTGATCAGCCCCTATTATAACAAGCCCAATCGTTCCGGTCTGATCCGTCATTATACGAAGATTGCGGATCTGGATATACCGGTGATTCTGTATAACGTGCCCGGCAGGACCGGGCAGAACATCCCGGCCGATGTGGTGGTAGAGCTAGCCCGGCACCCGAATATTGTGGGAATAAAAGAGGCGAGCCAGGGATTCTGTGGGGATTCCAACGCTGGAATCACACAGATCTCCAAGATCATCGAACTGACCCGGGACGAGAATTTTCGGGTAATCAGCGGTGATGACGGGATCACCTTCCCCGTTCTTGCATTAGGTGGATCCGGGGTCATCTCGGTCGCGGCCAATGTGGAACCTGCTCTGATGGTAGCGCTGTACGAAGACTACATGAACAACCAGATCTCCAAGGCAAGGGACCTGCATTATTACCTCTCTCCGCTCTTCCGTGCGATGTTCATCGACACGAATCCCGTCCCCGTGAAGAAGGCCATGGAGCTGCGGGGACATGCCGGGGGACCTCCCCGCCTGCCGCTCGATGAGCTGGACAAAGAAAAGACGGCTCTCCTGCAGAAGGTGCTTCAGACCTATGATTAAGGTGGTGGTCTGTGGTGCATTGGGGAGAATGGGCACCATACTGGGCACCGTACTCCATGAATCCGGCACCTGCACCATCGTTGGAGGCGTTGATATGCGGGAAGGATCCTACCAGGGTACCTCGGTGGTTACCTCACGAAAGATGGGATCGTTCCTGGAGGAAGTGCAACCCGACGTCGTGGTGGATTTCACGGTTGCAGCGGCCGCAGTTGAAAACGTCCGTACCGCCGCCGGCCGTGGAGTCGCCCTGGTGGTGGGGACCACCGGATTCACTCCGGCCCAGAAAGAAGAGATGCGCAGGGCGGTCGAAGGGAATGTCCCCGCGGTCATCTCAACCAATTTTAGTGTGGGAGTAAATATATTCTGGAAACTGGTCCAGGAAGCAACCCACTACCTGAACGAGTACGATATCGAGGTGATAGAGGCACATCACCGGCACAAGAAAGACGCCCCCAGCGGCACCGCGAAGACCATTCTGGAAATGATCGAACGGGAGACAGGTCCGAGAGAAAAGATCTATGGGCGGGAGGGCATGAAGCCGAGGGGGAACGAGATCGGGGTTCATGTCATCCGAGGTGGAGATATCGTGGGCGAACATTCGGTCGTATATGCGGGCAACTATGAATGCATCGAGCTCTCCCACCGTGCCTACGATCGGGCTGTCTTCGCCAAAGGTGCTCTAAAAGCGATCGAATGGGTGGCGGGAAAGAGCCCGGGCATCTATTCCATGAATGATGTTCTGGGGCTTTAATTTCGTCAATATCGAAATCTATTAAACCATTTTTCTCCAACCTATAGAGTCGGAGTAATTTCTATGACAGCGGTTATTGATAAAGAACAGTGTGTGGCCTGCGAGTCGTGTATCGATGCCTGTCCGGCAGAAGCCATCTGCATAAACGGCGACAAGGCGAAAGTGATCAAGGACAAGTGTGTCGACTGTGGTACCTGTGTCGATATCTGTCCATCCACGGCTATCCGCCTGGAATAAGAATCAAACCTTTTAATAACTCCTCCACCTATTAACTTTCTATCCATGATCAAGGTCGGAGTACTGGGTGCCACCGGTGCAGTAGGACAGAGATTTGTCCAGCTGCTCGCAGACCACCCCTGGTTTGATCTCACGGTCCTTACGGCTTCGGAACGAAGCGCAGGTAAGAAGTATCGTGATGTGGTGAACTGGAGACTGGATGTACCCTTCCCAGAATCGACGGGAAACCTCACGGTCAGTCCCACCAGCGTGAACGCGGTAAAAAGTCTCGACCTGGTATTTTCAGCCCTGCCGGCAGAAATCGCCACCCAGGTCGAGGATGACGTATCGCGGGCGGGAGTCGCGGTGTGCAGCAATGCCCGTTCACACCGCATGGAGCCGGATGTCCCCCTGGTGATTCCGGAAGTAAACCCCGATCACCTGGGGCTCATCGATGTCCAGAGGGATAAGGGGCGGGATGGCTTTATCGTGACCAATCCCAACTGTTCCACCATCATGCTGTGTATGGGCCTCGCTCCTCTTCGTTCCTATGATTTCAGCGATGTGCGAGTCGCCACCATGCAGGCGGTTTCGGGGGCGGGATTCGAAGGGGTAGCGGCCATGGCCATCTATGATAACGTGATCCCCTATATCGGATCCGAAGAGGAGAAGATGGAGACGGAGACGAAAAAGATCATGGGTACGCTTTCCGGGGACAGGATACAGGATGCATCCATCGAGGTAAGTGCCAGTTGTCATCGCGTCCCGGTCATCGATGGTCACCTGCTCGCGGTATGGGTAGACATCGGTGCGTCCGTCGATGAGGTTAAGGAGACGTTCCGCTCCTTCCGTGCCCCCTTCGAAGGTCTCCCGCTCCAGCCCAGGCATTCGGTGGAACTGATGGAGCAGGCGGATCGTCCACAGAGCCGGCTGGACAGAAACCGGGGACGCGGAATGACGGTCACCGTGGGCAGGGTACGGCCCGGTCTCCGGTTCATCGCCCTTGGCCACAACACGATCCGGGGAGCGGCCGGTGCCTCGGTCCTGAATGCAGAATTGATACACTCCAAAAAATACCTCTAGGGTGAGTAGCATGCAAAAAGACAACACAGTATTCGTAGGAAACAAACCGGTCATGAACTATGTACTTGCAGTGGTAACACAGTTTAACAACGGAGCCGATGAAGTGGCGATCAAGGCGAGGGGTAAAGCCATATCCCGTGCGGTAGATACAGCAGAAATCGCTCTGAACCGGTTCCTTGACAATGTGTCCAAAAAACAGATTGTCACCTCCACGGAAGTCATCGATACGGACAGCGGAAAGACCAATGTTTCCAGTATCGAGATCGTGCTATCACAACAGAAGCTGCCCTGATCCTCTCTTCGTCTTCCAGGATGGATCGCGCAGCCGAACCCTGGTTATTTTTGGCTGATTTTTTGAAAATATCTGTTTTTTTCAGAGCATTGAAAAATATACGCCTTTGCAGGTCCTTTTTCTGCCAGTACCATAAAGAATTTATCACATATACCTGATAGAGTACTGTATCATGAGATACCGGGAACTCCTGATGGTTCTGCTTGTAGTAGGAAGCCTCGCCGCCCCGGTGATGGCGGCGACGGAGTATCGGTACTCGTATATCACGGTCAATAAGATCGGCGTAGAATTAGTGAATGAAAAAATGTACATCGGGATCGATTATTCCGTCGATACTCCCATCAAAGTCCTCATTTA
>JBAIXL010000050.1:0-1571 GCA_037916685.1 Methanolinea tarda | reverse complement strand
ATTTGTATCATTCGTGACGCTTCAACTCGTCATCTGTGAGCTTCAACCCCCGTTTTTCACCAGGCACTCGAGGGCTGTAATGTATTCCGCTGTCATACAGGTGGGAACACGATGCTTTTGCAAACATTCAAAACATTTGCTGGGTTCATAAAGAGGAGTGCTGACATACTTCTCGCCGCCGTCGGGGAAAAGGGTCACCAGTACGCCCCGATCCAATTCCATCGCCTTCTGTAACGCTCCCCACATGGCTGCTCCGGAGCTGATCCCACAAAAAATTCCCTCTCGAATGGTCAGCACTCTCGCCATTTCGAAAGCATCCTCATCCTTCACGTTGATCTTTTCATCCAATCGGCTGGCATCGTAAATTTCCGGAACATATTGGGAGTCCAGATTCTTCAATCCCTGGATGCTCGAATGAGGATGGGGTTCCACGCCGACAATTTTGATATCCGGATTATATTCCTTCAGCCGTTTGGAAACCCCCATCAGGGTTCCGGTGGTTCCGATGCCGGCGACAAACATATTCACTTTTCCTTTTGTCCCTCTCCAGATCTCCTCACCCGTTGTTTCGTAATGGGCCAACACATTATATTTATTCTCAAATTGGTGGGGCATGTAATATTTGGGATCTTTGGACATTTCCTCAGCCAGATCGATCGCTCCATCCATTCCCTTTGAACCTTCACTGAGGATAATCTTTGCACCAAAGGCGGTGAGGATTTTTCTCCTTTCCATACTCATCGTTTCCGGCATGACCAATTCCAATCGGTATCCTTTCACCGAGCAGACCATGGCCAGGGCAATCCCGGTGTTTCCGCTTGTGGGCTCGATCACGATCTTATCCTTCGTCAAAAGACCTTCTTTCTCGCCGTATTCGATCATATATTTTGCGATTCGGTCCTTGACGGAACCGGCTGGATTATACCTCTCCAGCTTGGCATAGACCTTCACTTTCTTATTCGGAACAATGTGGTTGATTCTCACCAGGGGCGTGTATCCTACTAAGTCCACCATATCCTTTGCCGTGCGATACATTCTTTCTTATGCCTCCTTTAATAGCCCTTGATAGCGAACGATGAACGATAAACGGTTTATTATTCATTGTCCACTGTTCATCGTAGACTTTTCTTTTTTTTATTTTACGACAGAGCGCTCAGAATTTTCGCTCCGTCTTCGGTGATGGCGATGGTGTGTTCAAAATGAGCAGAGCGTTTCCCGTCTGCGGTGACGACGGTCCAGCCGTCCGACAGAATCCTGACTTCATAGGTCCCTTCATTCACCATGGGTTCAAGAGAGAACACCATACCTTTTTCGAGTCTTGGTCCCTGATGAGGCGTCCCGAAATTCGGCACCTGCGGATCTTCATGAAGTTCTCTGCCGATACCGTGTCCGACGAAATCTCTAACTACAGAGAATCCATGGGATTCTACCCATCTCTGAATCGCGTAAGAAACATCAAAAAGGCGGTTTCCCACCCTTGCCTTCTCAATGCCGATATAAAGGGCCTTCTCGGTCACTTCAAGGAGTCTTTTGGCCTCAGCGTCCACCTCTCCCACGGGAAAAGTGATCGC
>JBAIXL010000049.1:0-3974 GCA_037916685.1 Methanolinea tarda | reverse complement strand
GAGATCCTTCCAGTACGTGAGGTGATCCTGGAGGCGAAGGAAACGCAGCCCCCACCCCGTTACAGCCAGAGCCGGCTCATCCAGAGAATGGAGGAACTGGGTCTGGGAACCAAGTCCACCCGTCATGAAGTGCTGGGAAAGCTCCTCTCCCGTCGTTATATCCAGGGAAATCCGGTCCGGCCCACCCTGGTCGGCCGCGCAGTCATCGATGCCCTGGAAGACCATGCCGATACCATCACCAAACCGGAGATGACCCAGACTCTGGATGCGCATATGCAGCAGATCAAAGAGAAGAAACGAGGCAGGGACGACGTGATATCCGAATCCCGCCAGATGCTGCACGAGATATTCCGGGAGCTGGAGGCACACCGCGAAGAGATCGCAGAGGAGATTCAGGAGCGCACCGCGGAGGAGAGAACCCTGGGACCCTGTCCGGTCTGCGGGAGTCCCTTGCGGATCCGTCAGATGAAAGGCAGTGGTCAGTTCATCGGATGCTCCGGATACCCTGCCTGTACCTTCAATATCAACCTGCCCAGTGCACAGTGGGGAAAAGCGGTGCGAATGGAAGTGGTATGCGATCGACATCATCTCCATCACGTTCGTTTGATCCGGAAAGGAGCACGGCCCTGGGATATTGGATGTGCACTCTGCACGCACATCAGTTCCCATGCGGAGAGTCTACGACTGATACCCATGATGACCGAGACTCTGCTGGCACGGTTGCATGCACATCATCTCTATACGGTGTTAGATCTCTCAACCCAGGGGGTGGACCGCCTCGCAGAACTCCTCGCCCTCCCTCCGGATGAAGCCGCCCGACTGGTCGCCGAGGCAGAAGAAGTTCTGACCCTCCTGCGTAAGCGATCGGATCTTCGTAAGTTTGTACGAAAACATCTCCCTCCCCGCAGAGGGCGAAAGCAGACGGAGATCATGAATCGATTGTACGAATCCGGAATCAACGAGGTGAAGACCCTCGCACAGGTCGATCTCAAGGCCCTCAAAGGAGCCGGAATCGGGGCGGAGGAAGCGACCCTGCTGCAGGGAGAAGCACGGCGGTTATGCAGTGATCGTCTTTTCCGTGAGATCGGGATACCGGCGACAAGCCGGAAAAAATACGAGGAAGCGGGCATCTCCACTCCGGAAGAGCTCTGTGATCTGCCTCCGGTATATGTGCAGTATCGGACCGGCCTCTCCCTGGACACGGTCATGAGGCATCTGGACAAGGTCTGTACCCATCTGGGAAGAACCTCCCCCCGCAAACCCTCCCGATCCCTGGTGGAGAAAGGACGAGCGGCATTGCTCTCCCTGCCCGGACTGGGAGACAGTACCCTGGAACGTCTCTACCGGACCGGCATTACCGACATCGAGGATCTGGTCCGCAGCGATCCCCATTCACTGGCGGTGGCAACCGGCATTCCCGAATCGCGGTTGAGGGAATTTATTTTGTCTGCCCGGTTGCAGAGTACGTAATGGAATGGTGATGCAGCAGAAGTGGAAGCACTGGGTCCACGTGACCAAGCTGGACCCGGACAGAACCCTCCCTCCCGGGACCCTGGAAGCCGTAGCAACTAGCGGGACAGATGCCCTCATGTTGTCCGGGACGCAGAATGTGACCAAGGAGAATCTGCGTGCTCTCCTCAAGCAGGTGGTCCCGTATGATCTGCCGGTCGTGGTAGAGCCGGCCTCCCCGGAGAGCGTGATTACCGAGGGTATCTCGTATCTTTTCGTGCCTAGCGTGATCAATTCCCCGGATGTCCAGTGGGTAGTGGGAAAACATACCCAATGGGCGCTCCACTATCCAGTTCCCTGGGAGATGGTGGTGCCGGAGGCCTACATCGTACTCAATCCCCATTCCGCGGTGGGCAGAGTGACTCGTGCCGTCGGTACCTTGAGCCCCGCAGAAGTCGCTGCGCATGCGATCTGCGCGGAACGGTACTTCTGTTTCCCCATCGTGTACATCGAGTACAGCGGGATGTACGGGGACCCGGCGGTGGTAAAGGCGGCATCTGAGACGATGAAGGAGGCGATCCTCTACTACGGCGGGGGAATTGATTCCGCGGAGAGAGCATCCGAGATGGCACGATATGCGGACACCATCGTGGTAGGAAACGCGGTGTATGAGAAGGGGATCGACCGGCTTCGGGAGACGGTCCGCGCCGTTCAGTAACGCCATTCCGTGAGACGGATGCCGGAGATCGATATCGTTCTGGTGGGGCCTCTCTATGAGGAGAACGTCGGATTTACCGCCCGGGTGATGAAAAATTTCGGGTTCGAACATCTGGTGCTCGTCGATCCCTGCCCGCTGGGTGTGCCCGCCCGCGCCTGTGCGTCCCACGCCCAGGATGTGCTGGAGGGGGCAGAGCGGATCAGCCTTTCCGAAATATATGATCGAAGCGCGCTCACCATCGCCACTACCGGGGAACTGAACAAAACCGTCTGCCGTTCGCGACGCATGCCGTACTACACGCCGGGTGAGGTGAGGGAGTGCTTCGCCGATGTAGACGGTCGTATCGCGATCCTGTTTGGGAGGGAGAATTGGGGATTGAATAATGAGGAGATCGGCAGATGTGATGTGATCTGCACCATTCCGGGGGCATCGGATTATCCTATCCTGAACCTCTCCCATGCCGTCTGCGTGGTCTGTTACGAACTTGCGCATCTCCCCCGTGGATCGTACCCCCTGGCCACGCACCAGGACATGGATCCCCTCTATGACCATCTGGACACGTTTCTGGATAAGATCGATCATCCCGATTTCAAGCGGGAAAATACCCTGATTCTGTTGCGCCGGATACTGGGTCGCACCAAGCTCACGCCGCGGGAGGTCTCCACCCTGCACGGGCTTCTTCGCCGCACAGAATGGCATATCGATAATAAGAAGTAAGCCCACCTCCGTACATTTCTACTCATGATCCTGGTAGACTGGCAGATACAGGACCGCATACAGAGGGGGCATATCCGGGTGGATCCCTTCGATCCGAACCTGATCCAGCCCAATTCCATGGATGTTCGCCTCGGCGACCATTTCGTCTGGTACAACGAGGGTGAATCCGTGATCGACCCGTACGACCGGGAGAGTATTACCTCCGATGTACGCGAGACGCGGGCATCCTCTCTGGTGATCTCTCCCGGGCGCTTTCTCCTGGCCGAGACGCTGGAGACCATCGAGCTGCCGGATAATATCGTGGCCAGCATCGAGGGCAAGAGCAGCATCGCACGGCTCGGGGTGGAGCTTCATCAGACGGGGGGATGGATCGATGCAGGGTTCAGGGGCAGCATAACCCTCGAGATGTGCAATGTCAATCAGCGGCCGGTCCGGATGTACGCGGGAATGCCCATCGGTCAGCTGGTGTTTTACACCACCGAACGGGCGGAACGTCCCTACGACCGGAAAGAGGACGCAAAATATCTCGATCAGCGTCAGGCGACCCTGTCCCGCTATCATGAAAATCCTCGCAGTGTTTGATTTAATAATCCTGCAGTGCGAATATTGGTGATACATTTACATACCGGAGCAACGATATGCGGCTTCTTCTGATCCATGCGGATCATATCGAATACCAGGCAAAATCGGAGACCCCATTCGCAGAATCGGGGATACCCCTGCAGAATTCCCTCGAAGAAGGCCTGGTGGCTTTCTGTGCAGTAGAATCGGGAGATGAGGAAGATCCCCGTTCAGTGGCAGAACAGGGTGCCCAGGAGATCGCGGATACCGCTGGGAAACTCAAAGTCGACCGGATCATGCTGTACCCCTATGCGCATCTGAGCAGCGACCTTGCCCGCCCCGCGGTTGCGATGCAGGTACTCACCCAGATGGCCGAACACCTGGAAGGGGCCGGATTCACGGTACAGCGAGCACCCTTCGGCTGGTACAAAGCATTCTCCCTCTCCTGCAAGGGGCACCCTCTCTCCGAACTTTCCAGGACCATCACTCCCGGCGAGGGTGCAAAACGGGAAGGAAAACGCGAGGTGAC
>JBAIXL010000048.1:0-8809 GCA_037916685.1 Methanolinea tarda | reverse complement strand
TCTCTCCATTCTATCGGGCGAGGCCGCCATTTCCGGGTATGTCATCAATAATGGATCCACCACCATAACGAGAGGATCCTCACGGGGATTCTTAGCGTTTAAAATACCAGGAAGGAGAGATTCGATTCCCAATGGATAAAAAGCAGCGGATCGTTCTTTTTATTCTCGCTCTGGGAACGCTGATGGGAGCTCTTGACAGCACCATCGTGATTCTCGCTTTTCCGACCATTTCAGAAGCATTGCATTCCGATCTGGTGACCACACTCTGGATTATTCTCATCTATCTGCTGATCGTAGCCATTACCACCACGCAACTCGGAAGGCTGGGAGATCTCTATGGAAGAAGTCGCATGTTTAACAGCGGATTTGCCGTGTTTACCCTCGGATCGTTGTTCTGTGGATTCTCCCCCTCCATCACGATTCTGATCGCCTCCCGGGCCGTACAGGGATTCGGAGGGGCACTCATGCAGGCGAATAGCGGCGCAATTATCGCAGATACCTTTTCCCGTGAAACCCTCGGAACCGCCTATGGATACAATTCTCTCGGTTGGACCTCGGGTGCAATGCTGGGGATTGTTCTCGGCGGGGTGATCACAACCTTCCTGGGATGGGAGTATATCTTCTTCATCAACGTTCCCATCGGAATTGTGGCGACCGCGCTTGGACTTCTTTATGTCCGAGATGTGAAGCGGGTGAACGCGGGTCTGGACCTTTCGGGCATGTTCATACTTGGCATTGCACTCGTCTGTGTCTCGTACGGTGCGGTTGAATTTGCTTCTCTTGGGATCACTGGAGTAGATCTGGCCCTGTTCGGCGTGGGATCTCTGTCACTCGCCCTTTTTGCCGTGTATGAACTGCGGTCCCCGTCCCCCATGATCGATGCCTCTGTCTTCCGTGAACGGGTGCTTCGATATACGATACTGGCATCATTTTTTTTAAGTCTTGGATATATTTCGGTAGTATTTCTGATCATCATGTATCTGCAGGGGATACGGGGGCTCTCCCCTCTAGACGCCTCCCTTTTGCTCACCCCGGGATACATCGTTGGAAGTTTGTTTAATCCGATTATGGGTTCTATGTCCGATCGTTATGGAGCCCGAATCATCGCCACGGGAGGTACCGTGGTGATCATGGTGGCAACATTTGTGTACCTGACTCTTCAGCTGGGAACCGCATACTGGGTAGTGCTTCTGGCCTCAGGGATATCGGGATTCGGGACTGCGATGTTCTTCCCCGCCAACAACAGTGCAGTGATGGCCAATGCCCCTCATGGGTCGTATGGGAGTGTATCCGGGGTGCTTCGTACCGTCCAGAACATCGGCATCCTGATGAGTTTCGTTGTGGCGATATCAGTCGCCGCAGCAGCAATTCCTCGTGAGGTGGCCTTCAAGGTATTTATTGGGACAACGAATCTGGTAGGAGGCGTGAGTGACGCATTCCTCTCGGGCATCCATGCAGCCCTCACCGTATCTCTGGGAATACTGTTCATTGCGGCCATCATGTCCTGGGTACGAGGGAAGGGCGCACGAATGCGGCTTCGCCATGGGGAAGAATAGGAAGAAAAATACTGGTGTGGCAGCACGGCTACGTGATTATCCTCCGGATCTGGCGAGGACGGGTATCGAAGTGTTGAAAAACCGGTTCACGAAGGGTCCAGGGATTCGTTACTTATAGAAGAAGAGGGTATCATTCGGCATGGATGAACCCGTAACAGCGAGTGCGGTATGTCTGGCAATGGGTGTTGTGTTGTTAATCCTTGGCGTGTTCGTTCAAGGCAGACCGGATTACTGGGTCCAGGCAGGTACCGGGGCAGGTATCATGATCATCTCCGCTGTGGTGCTTCTGGCATCCGGCGGTGTTCTGAGATGGGGCGGAGAGTATTTCTCGAAATAATTGAGCTCATACCTCTTAGAAGGACGTCTTTCCTTGGATCCGGTACGGATTCGTGCACGACCCGCCCTTGACAATCTCGCGGGCACATAAGGTTAATATCACCAATTCTGCAGTATAGGGTATGAACTCGATTCTACGTTCTCTGATTCCCCTGTGTATTCTTCTCCTTTTGCTACCGGGGGGCGTTTCCGGCCTGGTCACCTACAATGGTGGGCAGATCGTGATCGAACAGCCTGTGCAGGACGATGTATTCGCCTCAGGAGGAACCATTGATATCAATGCCCCGATTGCCAGCCTCATCGCGGCAGGCGGGACCATCAATTTAAATGCTCCCGTTCATGGTGACGTGATCGTCGCCGGGGGAACGGTCAATGCAAATAGCAATATCGAGGGAAAACTGGTGGCAGCCGGAGGGACCGTGGTGGTGAGAGGAAATATCGGCACCAATGCGGTGGTCACCGGAGGAACTGTCCAGGTACAACCAGGAGCCACAATTGAACGTGACGCATTAATCTCTGGGGGCGTGGTGACGAATGCAGGAACGGTGAAGGGCAACCTCACAGTACGGGCTCAGACATTTACCAATACCGGAACGGCGGGTCATCTCGATGTGCAGTTATCGGAACCCCAACGAGAATTCTCCCGCATCTTTGCGATCTTTGGGGCCTTGTTCGTCATTGGATTATTCATACTGGGGCTGATCTTGCTCAGAATGCTGCCGCGCCCATTTTTGGTGGTTGAGGGGGAGGTGCGCACCTCACCCATTCTGAAGACCATTGCGGGATTTGTTGCCATCATCATCTCCTTTATCATTCTGGTGCTGATCTCCATTACTGTGGTATTGCTCCCCGTGGCGATGATCTTCTGGATGATCTACTTCATTGCGCTTATTTTATCCACCCTGTTTGTTGCCCTTGCCCTGGGAAGGCTCATCGCAAAATGGACCAAGTGGAACGCGGGTAAGGAATGGCATATGTTTCTGGTGGGATTTGTCATCCTGAATCTGCTCTTCTTGATTCCCGTGTTGGGCACGATTATCCTCATTATCAGCGTCAGCCTTGGATTTGCCTCCTTCTTCCACGCCATCTATGTGAATTGGAATCTCCTAAAGGGAGAAGAAATTCCCCCTCCACCCCCCAATACCGCAACAACCTGAACCCTTTTTTCAGGCGTTGTGAAGAAAAACAGAGATTAATCGGGATTTCGTAACAAAATAATTAAAGGTTTTTTCCCTGTTCAAGAATCGACCGTATGGTTCGAAGCTCAGAAAGTATCTCCATGTCGATTGTTGGGGGAGGGAGGCGGGAGGAACCGGATCCTGTTCCATCCCCATTGCAGGCCCGCACTTTGGAGCGTATGAATTCCCGGAGTTCTTCTGCCTGCACGATTGCCTCGATACGGATCTCTGGAACCGCCTGACCTGAATAACCTGCGGTCTGAATGGAGAGGGTGGAGATATGAAGCGCACGCATCACCGGCCCCTGCCGGATGTCCAGATTGGTAATCCGATTATACGGAACAATACCGGTTTTTCGGAACCATACCCCACGTTTCCAGCTCATCTCATCCTCCCGCAATTCATACCACATACTCTGGTAATAGAGGCTCACCCAGATAAAGAAAAGAATAACCGCGAGCACGAATCCGCCGACGACCCATGCGTGAACAGAAAGGGGCAGTTCAACGGAAATTGCGAAAGGAATATACGATATTCCCCCTAAGAAAAGAATTCCCAGCAGGAAATCGATGCGGAACCAGGTAATCAGGGCAGGGGATGGTTTGAACGGGGTGTTGAGCGGGAAGTGTTCAGAGGACATGTTCTTGAGTCTCAGTTTTACGTTAGGAGAAGCATAAATGTATAGGGACCAGGTCAGGTTCATGAACTGGTATTCCAAGTATATTCTTGGAAACGTTGGAGAATCTTGATATTCCCCCATCTCATCGCATCCGATCAGGTTTTGTGACCCATGCCAGGTATTGATATAGAATCCCTGTCCGGGCTGTCAGAGGAACAGGTGCTTTTGATCCGTAGTCAGGAGGGCCTCAACGAACTTCCATCCTCCAAAACGCGAAGCGTGACCGGCATCATCCTGGATGTGATCCGCGAACCCATGTTCATTTTGCTGGTTGCCAGCGGGCTGGTCTATGTGGTATTGGGGGATATCCGTGAAGCCCTCATGCTGCTCAGTTTTGTTTTTGTTATCATCGGGATCACGGTGTATCAGGAGAGGAGGACCGAGCGTGCACTGGAAGCACTTCGTGACCTTTCCAGTCCCCGTGCCCTTGTAATTCGGGGAGGCGAACAGAAACGGATTCCCGGCCGTGAGGTAGTCACCGGTGACATTCTGGTCCTGTCGGAAGGGGATCGCGTCCCGGCGGATGCCGAACTGCTGGAAGTCAACAACCTCACCGTCGATGAGTCTATTCTCACAGGAGAATCCGTCCCGGTACAGAAAATAATTGACAGGAGGAAGCAGGCAGAATCCTCGGGAGGGGACAATCAAACCAAGGTATATTCTGGAACGCTGGTGGTTCAGGGACAGGGTCTTGCCCGGGTGTATTCTATCGGATCCAGAACGGAGATGGGAAAGATCGGTACCATGCTCACCGAAGTAGTTCGGGAAGAGACATCCATGAAAAAGGAAGTCTCGCTACTGGTGCGGGACATCGCACTCATAGCCCTCCTGCTCTGCAGTGTGATCGTGATTGTTTATGGTGTAACTCGCTTCGACTGGATAGGAGGTCTTCTTGCGGGCATCACCCTGGCCATGGCGCTGCTTCCGGAGGAATTCCCGGTCGTCCTTACGGTCTTTCTCGCCCTGGGCGCATGGAGGATCTCTCAGGAAAAGGTCCTCACGCGCCAGGTGCCGGCCATCGAAAACCTGGGTGCGGCAACCGTGCTCTGTGTAGACAAAACGGGCACACTCACCCAGAATCGCATGACGGTCCAGAAATTTCTGGTTCATGGAGAGACCTGCAACTATGGTTCCATGAACAAGATTCCAGAATTCTGTCATGCTCTTGTCGAGTTCAGTATCCTTGCCTGCAAGAGAGATCCCTTTGATCCGATGGAGAAAGCATTGCGTCGTCTCGGTGAGGATCTCGCTAATACCGAACACATTCATGAAGACTGGACACTGATCCAGGAATATCCTCTCTCATCCGAACTGCTCGCGATGTCCAATGTCTGGAGGATACCCGAAAGCGGGGAGTACGCGGTCGCCGCGAAAGGAGCTCCAGAGGCCATCGCAGATCTCTGCCATCTGGGAGAGCAGGAACGGGATGAAATGGAGGCGAATGTCGATACCCTGGCGGCTCAAGGTCTCCGTGTGCTGGGTATTGCCCGGGCAGGGATACCCGGGTCGCGCATCCCAGACATTCAACACGATATCAACTTCACCTATCTGGGCCTGGTGGGGCTGGCGGACCCCATCCGGCCCGGAGTACCGGAGGCAGTAAGGGAATGTTATTCGGCCGGGGTACGGGTCATCATGATCACGGGCGATTACCCTGTTACCGCCGGGGCGATAGCACGACAAATTGGACTGCGAAACAGTGAACAATACCTCACGGGGTCCGAGCTGGACACACTCTCCGGGGAAGACCTGTGCAAACGAATTCGTGATGTGAATCTCTTTGCCCGCGTTGTGCCGGAGCAGAAGCTACGTATCGTGAACATTTTGAAAGCTAACGGGGAGACGGTTGCGATGACCGGGGATGGGGTGAACGACGCCCCCGCATTGAAGGCCGCAGACATCGGGATCGCGATGGGAGGCAAGGGAACCGATGTGGCACGGGAGGCCGCGTCCCTGGTCCTTCTGGATGACAATTTTACTTCTATCGTCGGCGCGATTAGGCTGGGAAGGCGGATCTATGATAATCTCAAAAAAGCCGTCGCCTATATCATCTCGGTACACGTTCCCATCGCGGGCATCTCGTTATTTCCCGTCCTTTTCGGATTTCCACTCATTTTAATGCCTGTGCATATCGTTTTTCTGGAGCTGATCATCGATCCGTCATGTTCCATCGTCTTCGAATCTGAGCCGCCTGAGTCAGGTATCATGCAAAGGCCCCCCAGAAGCGCTAAGGAAGGACTGTTCAACCGCCATACGGTCGGACTGAGTCTTCTGCAGGGATCGATCGTTTTTGTGGTAATTCTTATCGTGTACCTTGCCGCGACGATGCGTGGCCTTGGTGATATGGAAACTCGAGCTCTCGCGTTTACGTCGATTGTTATTGCTAATCTGGGCCTGATCTTCACCAACCGCTCCTGGAGTGAAACGATATTTCAAACGCTCCGCAGATCCAATCCCGCATTGTGGATTGTGACCGGAGGGACACTCGTCTTCCTGAGCCTCGTTCTCCTGATCCCGACCCTGCAGGACTTGTTCCGATTCAGTCCTCTAGGGCCTGTGGAGATTCTGTTCAGCCTCGCTGCGGGTATCGCGAGCGTCGTCTGGTTCGAGTTCTTCAAATGGATTGGCCATCGAGGCATGGTAAGGCGTCATGCCTGAACAAATAGAGCCGGTTCCAGAGTTCACGAGGTGGACACCTCATTGAACAACGAGGATTGATCATCCAATGCCCTCGAAGGATCCGAAGCCCGGATCGGTCGCATGTGGTTATCACAGATCGTAACCTTCAGATGGGCAGATCACTTCACCCGTATTGATGGCATGTCTTCCGATGAACCGGATGTTCGTTTCCAATGCCTCCCGTCTCGCTGGGTCGATTCCGTTACGTGCAGGATCGGATGTATTTCAGATTTTTTCCAGGTATAAACCGGCTGCGGTACAGTCGATGGCATGGTGGACTATACCCATGTTTGATGTGCGAGTACATCAGATGGTCATTATTCATACCGCGTTGTCAGAACCGATTCGCATCCGTGGGAACAGTGATCGGAATATATCCTGAGTACGGGCAAGAATTTTAAAAAATCAAGGATCGGTATTGCAGGATCATAACATCAGATTACACGCATGATATCGCGGTAAACTCCGTGATCAAAGACAGAAAATACATATATTTCATCGATTTATGTTTAGATTAGAAAGATGCCTGGTTTTGGTAATACGGTAAAAGATAAGCTTTTTCCTGGCAGCCCCCAGGCTCGTATGAATCAGTGCATCAAGTTCTTCGACCGCCAGGAATATGACGAAGCCGTCCGGTGTTTCGATAGCATTCTCGATACGTACCCACGTTGTGCAGAGGCCTATTATAGAAAGGGATGGACATTGAACCGTCTGGGACTCTATGAGGAAGCCGCTCGCTGTTTTGATACCGCCCTGGAATTAAAACCCCGGTATAAGGAAGCTCTGTTTCAGAAGGCAAACAGCTGTGCGTACCTCGCACGGTTTGAAGAGGCCATCCGCCTGTATGACCAAGTACTGGAAATTGATCCCCAGAGCGCAGACACCTGGTCAAATAAAGCGATCTGTTATCGCCGTCTGGGAGATGCGGAGCGGTATCTGGCATGCATGGATGAGGTCGCACGGGCCAAGGGAGAGTACCAGCGTCGGTTAATGGGGGGAACCTGAAAACCGGCTCGATGTACCCTAAAACTATCTGTTAAAACATCAGCTCGGCATTCTTAAGATTTCTATTCGCGTACCTACTCTGGGACACGGATGGAAAATCAGACTGTCGCACGAACCGCCCTGTTCATTGCCGTTCTGGCCGGTTTCCTGACTCCCTTCGATCTGTCCGGTGTGAATATCGCCCTTCCCCGCATAGGGGCCGAGTTTGCCATGGATGCCGTGGCTCTCAGCTGGGTTCCCACGGCGTACCTTCTCGCTTCAGCGGTATTCCTGGTCCCCTTCGGCAGGATCGCGGACATTTACGGAAGGAGAAAGATCTTTGTTTCCGGACTTTCTGTCTTTACCTTTGCCTCTTTCCTGATGGTATTCTCTATCTCGCCCTTGATGATCATCGTACTGCGGATCGTGCAGGGCTTTGGTTCGGCTCTGATCTTCGGAACCGCAGTTGCGATTCTCACCTCATCCACCCCACCGCAACGCAGGGGAAGGGCGCTGGGCATCTATACGACGGCAGTGTATCTGGGTCTCACCCTCGGTCCATTCCTGGGAGGATTCATGACCCAGCACCTGGGATGGAGGAGTATTTTTCTGGTCAACGTTCCTCTGGGTATTTTCACCGTCGCTCTCATCCTCTGGAAGTTGAAGGGAGAATGGGCTGAAGCCAGGGGGGAGGAATTTGATTATACTGGCACTCTCCTGTACGCCATCACGCTGGTGGCCCTTATTTACGGATTATCAGAGCTTCCTTCTGTCGCAGGGGGTGTTCTCATCCTGTCATCCCTGGTCGTACTCGGTATGTTCCTGTGGTGGGAGACGAAGAGCAAAACACCCCTGCTGAACCTGAATCTGTTCCGTGAGAACCAGGTGTTTGCCTTGTCAAATCTTGCGGCGCTGATCAATTATGGGGCAACATTCTCCATCACCTTTTTTTTAAGCCTGTATCTGCAGTATATCCGTGGTTACAGTCCTGATCAGGCAGGATTGATCCTGGTCATCCAACCCCTGGTTATGTCCGTTCTCTCCTCTTCGGCCGGGAGACTCTCCGACCGTGTCGACCCGGGCCGTGTGGCCTCGGTGGGGATGGCGCTTAACGCGCTGGGTTTGTTTGTGCTCAGTTTCCTCGATGCCAACACCGGATTACCGATGCTGCTTGCGGCGCTGGTGGTTCTTGGGTTCGGATTCGCTCTGTTTGCATCTCCAAATACGAACGCCATCATGGGTTCCGTCACCCCCCGTCATTACGGGGTTGCCTCGGGAACTCTGGGAACCATGCGGCTGGTGGGGCAGATGTTATCCATGGGCATCGCAATCATGATCTTCGCCCTCGTTATTGGCCGGGTGGAGATCACCCCCCAATTCTATCCGGCTTTTCTTTC
>JBAIXL010000047.1:0-1587 GCA_037916685.1 Methanolinea tarda | reverse complement strand
GTGTCCGGCTGCAGACCCTGCTTTCCGATGAGAAGCATCTACGGGCCGAGATCCAGCGGGAGATGAAGGAACTGCAGGAGAGGTTTTCCGATCCAAGGCGGACGCAGATCCAGGAAGAGGCCATCAGTCTGGAGAAAGAGGACCTGATCGAGGACAAGCCGGTGCTGCTCAGCCTGACCTCCCTTAATTACATCAAACGCATGGATCTGGACACCTACCGGCAGCAGAGACGGGGAGGCAGGGGGATCACCGGCATGACCACCCGCGAGGAGGACGTGGTGGAAAATGTCTTCATCGGATATACCCATGACTACCTCCTCTGTTTCACCAACCGGGGAAGGATATACTGGCTCAAGATCTATGATGTCCCGGAAGGATCCCGCACCAGCCGGGGCAAGGCGATCATCAATCTCCTGAACCTGAAGGACGAACGGGTCACCGCGGTGATCCCCATACGGGAGTTCCGGTCCGACCGGTATCTGTTCTTTGCCACCCGCAACGGGCTGGTGATGAAGATCGCCCAGGAGGAATTCTCACACCCGAGGCCTTCCGGCATCAACGCGATCGCCCTGAGAGAGAATGACGAGCTGGTGGACGTTAAGATGACCGACGGCAGCATGGAGATCGTGCTCACCACCGAAAAGGGTCAGAGCCTGCGGTTCCATGAGCAGACGGTCCGACCCCATCACCGCAACACCATGGGGGTGATCGGGATCCGTCTGCGGGAAGGAGACTCGGTCCAGGCGGTCACCATCATCCAGAAGGAACATCTCCTCACGGTCACCGAGGCCGGGTATGGTAAGAGAACCCCGTTTGAAGAGTTCCGCGGCCATGGCCGGGGAACGATGGGAGTGCGCAACATCATCACCCGCGGAAGCCGGGTGGTGACCGCCCGTGCGGTGTCCTCGGATGATGGGATAATTCTGATGAGCGCTTCCGGGATCGTCATGCGCACCCGGGTGGACGAGATCTCCATCCAGAAACGAAACACCCGGGGGGTCCGGGTAATGAAGCTCGATGAGGGAGACCGTCTCGTGGGGATGGCGGTGATCCCACCGGAGATTGAGGACACTCTCCCCGAATCACCGGGAGAGATCACGGAACCAACGGAATCCCCGGTACCCGAGACCCCTGAGGATACGATTCTGCCCCCCGATGAGACAGAAGATCGCCCCACCGATACGAAAGAGCCCACCCCTCTGTGGATGAATCCATAAGCCTGCAGGCCCCAAAGCACCTTTTTTTATCCAGACGAGGGAAAGACCGGTCCATCGATGGTTATCGGAAATCCTCTGAAAAAATAATCAACAGTGTATTCCCCCCTCTCAGGAGTCGTCACGGCGATCGTATGCACTAGAGATATCGGTCCCGGATATATTCCAGTGCCCGCATCGCATCTTCCCGTTTGATGTCGGCCGCCTGATTCCGGGCAAAATCGAGGAACGATTCCCGCATTGAGCGGGGAAGGGTGTCCCCTGCTGCCTCGACCACCTGTGCGTAGGTCCTCTCCGGGTAGTACAGGTTCCGGGCCGCCTCCAGGAGAACCCCGTGGGATGCCCGGTCAAGGATTCCCTTCTCTTCCGCTCG
>JBAIXL010000046.1:0-2687 GCA_037916685.1 Methanolinea tarda | reverse complement strand
TACGTGATCTCCCTCGGCCCGGTCAACCTTGTGTTTGTTGTTTCGGATATGGGTATGGTGGGCTGTGGTGCATTTGATGTGAACGCTCTGGATCGGTTCGGATATCCCGCCGCCCGCGCCCGCACTCGCGAGGGAGTTCCCATCGTAACCCTGCACGATCTAATGGAGGGAATTATCAGAGACACAAATCAGGAGGCATCTAAAAGAGGGATTCTGGAAGGTATGACGGTACGGGATGCCCTGACCCTCCTTTGAAGCCGGATAAAGAGATCCCATCTTCCCAGTCAGCGCGAACGCTTTTTGCCGGATTTTTTATCCTTTCCTGCTCTTTCTTTTTTTTCCCGTGAGGAAAGATAGAGCTCGTGCAGTATGAGTAGGGCGATGATTAACGCGGCAAATTGCGGCAGATACAGGGCCGGATATCCAAGGTAGGGTATGGAGAACAGAGCCTTTCCCACGATCCAGTCTCTCTCGACCGGCTCGATCTGCCCGATTCCCTGAATTGCCCCCACCTGGTCGATATTGGGATTATGGTCACCTTTGGTGATGTATCCGGCGTGAGGTGCGGTGAGATTTCGGTCAAAATGATAACTGTCTACCTGGATGGTGACCGGGATCACTTCCCCTCCCTCCACCCAGTACATGGCGCGATGGATGATGGGGTGGATCGCGGTGTTACCGTTGGGTCGATAGATGATCACATTGCCGTAATCCCCAAAGGTCTGAAATCCATTAACGGCACCCTCTTCCCAGCTGGTAAGGGGGCCAAACCGGTCTTTCTCCACCACAAACACCAGATCGCCTACGTTCATGTGGGGAACCATGCTTTCTGATTCCACCGTGACCACTGCAGGCCATGTCCCGGATACGGCAAACAGAATCAGGGCGATCCCGCCCACTACCAGGAATACCCAGAGAAGATCGCGAAGAAGAGCGACGAATGGGTTGGTGCTGGTATTAAACTGATGCACCTTTTCGCGTATCCCTGACAGATCCATAAACCTGTCATTATTTTCTCTGTCAGAACATATACTCTACCTGCTGGAGAAGCGTATTTAGTCTCCACAGATCCAGAGGATCATCATGCTGGGGGAACAGGAGATCGTTCAGAAGTTTCTCACCACCCGTCGACAGGTGCATCCAGATGTGGTGAATTACCTGAAGGCACACAAGAACGATCCCTCTTTCATTGATAAGGTTATTGCCGGTTTACCCCAGGACACGCTGGTGGTCTCAGCCCGGCACATCCCGGGCATGCATGGAGAGACGGACGGGATACGATTTCTCCCCGAACCGGAACTGGAAGTGCTCCGGGGGGCCGATGGGATCTCCACACCCAGCGGTAATTCCGGAGATTTTCTTCATTATTTTCGCGACCGATTCACCCGACTGGGAGAGATGATCCGGTCAAGGGCACCCGCGATTCCCATTCAGGCACTGAGCCGCAACACGCTCTATCGCCAGCAACAGGAGTGTACTCTTGTGGGGATGGTTTCGGATATCCGAACCACAACGAAAGGCCACAGAATGGCGGAGATAGAAGATCCGACCGGTCAGGTTCCTGTCCTGTTCAACCGGGATCGGCCTGTATTCCCTGAGGCAGAACGGATCGTCCCCGACGAAGTGATTGGCGTGAGAGGAAAGCTGTCCGGCGATGGAAAGATCTTCTTCGCTGATTCCATAATCCGGCCCGAGATACCGCTCGCCCACGCACCCTATCATAGCGAAAGGCCGGGGAAGGCGGTCTTCATCTCAGACGTCCATGTGGGAAGCAACACCTTTATGGAAAAGGAATGGGGCAGGTTTGTCGACTGGATGGATCAGTGCAATGCACAGTATCTCCTGATCGCGGGAGACCTAGTGGATGGTATCGGTGTCTATCCCAACCAGGACGCAGAACTGGTGATAAAAGATATCTATGAACAATACCGGGTTCTGGGTGAGATGCTCTCCACGCTGCCCCGCGAGATACGCATCGTACTCTCTCCTGGAAACCACGACATCGTGCGGGGGGTAGAGCCCCAGCCAACGATACCCGAACCCTTCCGGAAGGGTTTCCCGGCGAGCTGCGTCTGGGTGGAGAATCCCTCCCTGATCTCGCTTCAGGGAGTGCGTGTACTCATGTATCATGGACGTTCCATCGATGACATGATCGGCCTCATACCGGATGCTTCCTATGCCCATCCGCAGCAGATGATGGAAGAGATGCTGCGCCGAAGACATCTGGCACTCACCTATGGAAAGCGAGTTCCTCTGGCGGCAGAAAAGGTGGATCGACTGATCATCGATCCGGTGCCCGAAGTTTTGCACACGGGGCATGTGCATACTTCAGGAATTACCACCTACCGTGGGGTGCTGGGGATCAATGCCGGCGCCTGGCAGTCACAAACGACATTTCAGCGCCAGATGAACGTCCATCCCACCCCGTGCCGGGCAGTTGTTTTGGATCTTCAGTCTTTGCAGACGGAAGTCTTTGATTTTACTAAGAATTAATTAGGCACTTTCCAGGGCAATTCAGCATTATTAATAATGACAATCGCACATTATTTGAGGGAGGATATCTCAATGGATTTGTTCATTCTGGCGCCGCTATTCGCCATATTCGGACTCATTTTCGCAGCATATTCATTCTGGACCATGAAAAAGGAAGAACCTGGATCAGAATTGATGGAAAAGATTGCCAGTTC
>JBAIXL010000045.1:0-9150 GCA_037916685.1 Methanolinea tarda | reverse complement strand
GGCGGGGAGTGAGTTCAAACCAGCGTCGTGAAAGATACATGCAGATAGCCGGGCTGTTTCCGGAAAACGGTTCCCCCTTGCACGGAACAATATCGAATTCCCGGCCGAGTGCTTCCAGAAACGTCTGAGGTGAATACTCCCCGAGATCGGTGATCAGGCGGCTGTATCCGTGGATCATGACCTGATCGTGGGCAAAGAGCACGGCCATGAACCTCAGGGATTCGGGAGTCGCGCTGCCTTGACTCTGTCTCTTTAATGCCACGTTCACGGCAGCCGCCGCACGGTGATGGCCATCGGCGATATACAGGGGTCCTATCTCTCGAAAACATTGCTGGATACGGACGATGACTTCAGGATCCGTTATCCGGAACACCTGATGATGGTCCCCATTCCGGTTGATGACTTCGCAGTCCGGCGCTCCCTGGTTCGCGATCGGAGAAACGACAAAAGAGGAGAGCGCGTCGGGATCCCGGTAGACCAGGAAGACCATTCCCGTCTGGGCATTTACCGTATCGATATGGCGGGTCCGGTCCTCTTCCTTCTCGTACTGAGTCAGTTCATGTCTTCGGATGAGCCCGGAGAGGTAATCCGCGGCCTCTACGCAGGCGATAAGGCCGGTGAATGCATGCTCGCCGGATTTCACCCGATATATGTATAACGAGGGAGAGTCATCCTGAATCATCAGATGCCCCTCGATCAGATTGTGGAACATGGTCTTTGCCCGGTCGTAGATGCGCGGGTCATGAGGGGAAAGGGCGGGAAGTTCTGCATCGGCCCTGCTCACCCGAAGGAAACTGAGCGGATTCTTCTCGATGCAGGTTCGTGCTTCCTCCGCCGACACCACGTCGTAAGGAACGGCAGCAAGGGACTGCGCCACCGAAGGATCCGGCCGGTATGCGGCGAAGGGGTGTAGGTCGACCATCCGGATGCTCGAAATCGTCTTCTTATACGTGGTCCATGAGACTATATTATTGCAACACTCATGAGCGCAATTTCGCCCAGGGCAATTGCCCATCCAGGACCCTTTGTCCGCCGTGCGCGGAAAATGGATGTTCCCTCCATCCTTTCTATCGAGCGTGAGTCTTTTACCGAGCCCTGGGACGAAGAGACGCTTACCCAGTCCATCGAGCTGTTCTCTACCTCCTGTTTTGTGGCAGAATACCGCGGAGAGATCGTCGGTTTTCTGATCGGGTCACCCCAACCGGTGGAAGAGGGACTCTATGGGCATGTGGCCAACCTGGCCGTAGCCGGGGTATGCCGGAATCGGGGGATCGGCCGAATGCTGCTGAAGCGGGCGGAACACCAGTTTCTCCTGGAGGGCGCTCTCGGAGTGCAGCTGGAAGTACGGGAATCGAATACGGTTGCACGGACATTTTACCAAAAACAGGGATACGAGGAGGTCTTTGTATTTCCTTGGTATTATTCGGACAACGAGAATGCAATCGTCATGATGAAATGGTTCCGGTACTAGCCTATCCACGCCCCAACGTCTTATGAGCCCGGGCAAGATGGCGTGCCGCCTGGGCACCGATCAGGGACAGTTCTCCGGCCAGAACCCCGCAGGCGATGATCTCTGCAAATTTCTTCGCATTCGCTCCCGGGGGATCGCCGCCTCCAGCCACATCCAGTAACGAGAGGCATTCCTTCTGGGTATCAAGGCCCGTTCCCCCTCCAATCGTACCTACCTGAATCGCCGGAAGGGTAACCGCCACATAGGCTCCCCCGTCGCGCATCTCGGCACTGGTAATGGCACTGGATCCCTCCACCACATGCGCGGCATCCTGCCCGCAGGCGAGGTACATCGCCGCTACCACATTGGCCGCATGGGCATTGAAACCCAGCGATCCGGCCCGGGCGGATCCGAGGAGATTCTTCCGATAATTCACTTCGACCAGTGTTTCGGGTTCGGTCTTCAACACGCTGCGGATGATCTCGTCGTCGAGCAGCACTCCTGCCACCACCGTCTTTCCTCTGCCCCCGATCAGATTGATTGCCGCCGGTTTTTTGTCCGTGCACATATTCCCGCTCAGGGCCACAAGACGCACACCAGTGGCCTCTTCGATCCGCTCGCTCATGCGTTCGCTGGCGATCGTCACCATATTCATTCCCATGGCATCTTTGGTATCAAACTCGAACCGTGCATAGACGCTGGTCCCGGTCACATACGGGACGCAGGACAGGAGTTTTCCATGGGAGGTGGTCGAGGCCGCCGCTTCCCGCAGATCGTTTATGTGGGAGGCGATCCAGTCTGCCGCGTCCCGGGCATGCACAACATCCCGCGCCGCAAAGACCGGAGCCCGGGTCATCCCATCGCGAAGGATCCGCACATCGGCACCTCCGGCACGGGTGATCGCGCTGCAACCGCGGTTTACCGAGGCAACCAGGGCACCTTCGGTTGTGGCAATAGGCAGGTAATACGTCCCATCTGCCCATTCTCCCTTCACCCTCAACGGCCCGGCCACGCCCACTGGAATCTGCACGGCTCCGATCATATTTTCTATATTTCTCTTCACCGCCCGGTCGATGTCCATGGTAAACGAACCGAGCCGGGTGAGAGATACTCCGCGTTCCTTCTCAAGAAAGGAGCGCCGGGTCCTGACCGCTTCGAGAGGGGGAAGCTCGCTCTCCAGGGCATGGAGTTTCAGGGAGCCTTCTCTCAGCCTGTCCAGATACGAATCCATGAATAGTTCTATATCGCTCACATAAAGATGAGTGGTGATTCGGTATCCGCAGGGAACAGTGGTCGGTAAGGGTGTCGCGGAAACGGGGGGAAGCAACCCGTCTGACTCTGCTCCGCCAGGGTCTGCTGGACCAAAACCTGAAGATACGCGCCGAGGGCAGTGAGCTTGTTTTTCCGGTCCTCTTCCCTCAGGAAGCACGCACCCGTGATGAGTTCGAGCCAATGGAACGTTCCCCTTCTCTCCCACGCCATGAACTGGTGGGTGGGATCGCGATCATCCAGGATCGGGATCCTGTGGGTGCGGAGGAACTGCTTCATTCCCGCCCGTCTATTCATACCGTGCTGCATCCTTTGAGCGCGGTAGAAGGAAGGTACCGCACCAAACGATTCGAAGTGCTTGCCGGAACGCCCACCACGCGGACCGAATACACGGAATATGGTCATCGGTTCATTATCGACCTGGGAGTCGCGTACTTCTCGCCTCGTCTATCCGAGGAACGTCAACGGATCCTCCACTTCATGGGTGAGAGCGAACAGGTACTGGACATGTTCGCGGGGGTGGGGCCGTTCGCCATTACCCTATCGGCAAAAGCCGCACTGGTGATCGCGTCCGATATCAACCCGGATGCCGTTTCCCTCATGATGGAGAACTCCCTGATGAACCGTACAGAAAATCTGTTGCCGGTCCTCGCCGACGCCTCAATACTTCCGCGGATGTTTCCCCGCCACTTTTCCCGGGTCATTATGAACCTTCCTCTCGGAGGAGCACGGTTTCTGGACGCGGCCTTCTCCGTGTGTCGAAGCGGTGGTTTCATTCATTTCTATACCCTGCAGTCGGAAGTAGGGGAGCATGCCGATCTCCTGAACCATTATCCCGTCACGTCCGTGAAGGAACGAAGGGTCCGTTCGTATTCCCCGGGCACCTGGCACGCCGTCTATGATATCCAGAAGAAATAGCGGCGTTACAACACGATTCGCTTATTCCCCGCAAGAACCCTGGCAAGGGATGGCAAACATATTGTGTCTAATTTATTCCGGGCGGATTCTGGCGTTCTTAAAGAACCTATCTATGGGAAAAGGATAAGGGACTCAGGACGGAACAAACTTGGTCCCGTAGTGAATGACCCCGCTCCGACCATCGCTACCAATCCGACGAAAGACCTTCTTTACCCGGGTGCCGATCTGCACCGTCTCCGGTCCACTGGCGATCTGGGCGGTGAGGCGGGGACCTTCATCCAGCTGCACAATCGCCAGAACATAGGGAGTGGTGTTCTCAAACTGGTCGCTGGCCGTCCGGATGACCGTATAGGTGACCACCGTACCTTCACCCGTAAATTCATGGTCGATGATCTTGCCTTCCCTTCGGCAGGAAGGACAGAAACTCCGCGGCGGGAAGTAGTACCTGCCGCAGGTCACGCAGCGTGTCCCCACCAGATTGTACCGCTGGGGTATTTTTCTCCAGAACCGTGCAACCGACATCTTCATGTCCTCCCCAGGATATGCACCACGACCGTCGCCCCGGTGCCCCCTACGTTGTGCGTCATGCCCACTTCCGCGTCGATCTGGCGTTTACCCGCCTCTCCCCGCAGCTGCTGGACTACCTCGAAAATCTGCTTGATTCCCGTGGCTCCCACGGGGTGACCACAGGCTTTCAGCCCCCCGCTGGTATTGACGGGCAGATCTCCATTCAGAGCCGTGACTCCTTCACTGGTCAGCTTTCCCGCCTCACCCTTGGTACAAAATCCCAGGTCCTCGATGGCACAGATCTCGGCGATGGTGAAACAGTCATGGACCTCTACCAGATCGATGTCCTGATGGGTGAGATGTGCCTGCCGGAAAGCCTTTCGGCCCGCATCGACGCTCCCATCAAGGGTGCTGATATCCCTGCGGTCGTGCAGGGCGATGGTATCGCTGGCCTGAGCACTGGCCAGAACCCGGACCGGAGTATCGGTAAATTTCTTCGCCACTTCGAGAGGCGCGAGAATGACCGCCGCCGCTCCGTCCGTGATGGGCGAACAGTCAAAGAGGCGCAGCGGATCTGCCACCAGTGAGGAGGAGAGAACGGTCTCCACATTGATCTCCTGCTGGAACTGCGCGATGGGGTTGCGGGCTCCATTATAGTGGTTCTTGACGGCCACCTGTGCCAGTTGTTCCCGGGTCAGCGGATAGCGATGCATATAATCGGTAGCGATCATCGCATAGAGTCCCGGGAAAGTGGCACCCACAAACCCTTCCCATTCGCGGTCTGCGGCTCCGGCGAGGGTATCCACCGTTTGACCGGGAGCGACATCGGTCATCTTTTCCACTCCTGCTGCCACCACGATGTCCGCCATCCCGCTTGCCACCGCCATCACCCCCTGCCGAAAGGCAAGACCTCCGGAGGCACAGGCCGCCTCCACACGGGTGGAGGGGGTATGTTCGGTGGCGAGCCCGGCATAGTCGGCGATGAGAGCCCCGATGTGTTCCTGTTCCACGAACCGCCCGGCACTCATGTTCCCGACAAAGAGTGCATCGATCTGTTCTCCCTGGAGGTTAGCATCCTCAAGGGCCAGGGCTCCTGCCTCGATAAACAGGTCACGGAACGAATGACTCCATTTCTCTCCGAACACGGTGCAACCGGCTCCGATTACAGCAACGTCTCTCATCCTTGCATCACGATCTTTCCCTTGTGTTTGGCATACTGGGCATATTCGATATAGATGGGATGCTCAAGGAGCTCTTCCACCGTCGGTGCAGCGGCCCGGTTGTAGATATCCCGGCATCCAATCACATCGGTCACCTCGATATCAAAGGCGTCACTGCCCGCTCCCGATCCGAACGAGGTAACAAAGATACGATCCCCGGGCTTGGCCACATCCAAGGTGGCGGCCAGTCCGATCATAGAAGAGCCGCTGTACGTGTTGCCCAGACGGGGAACTACCAGACCGGGTTTGATCTGATCTCCGGAAAATCCGAGCAGCTGTGCCACCTTCCGGGGAAATTTCGCATTGGGTTGATGGAATACCGCGAAATCGTAATCCTGGGCGGTCGTGTTCATCCGTTCCAGCATCATTCGGGCGGCTCCCTGAACGTGGCGGAAGTAACCAGGATCTCCGGTGAATCGGCCACCATGACGGGGGTATTCCTGACCGTTTCTTCTCCAAAAATCGGGTGTATCGGTGGTAAACGAGCAGGTGCTATGAATCATGGCGATGGGGTCCTCCATTCCGATTAAAAACGCCGCACCTCCTGCCGCCGCAGTATATTCCAGAGCGTCTCCGGGCGCACCCTGGGATACATCGGCTCCTATGGCAAAGCCCGTGGGGATAAGACCGCTCATCACCATCCCCATGCAGGTCTGGATCCCTGCCGTGCCTGCTTTGCAGGCAAACTCAAAGTCTGCCGCGGTCATGGTGGGAGTGGCGCCAATCGCCTCCCCTACCGTGCATGCGGTCGGTTTTACCGCATACGGATGAGACTCGCTTCCCACATACACCGCCCCGATGGTTTTCGGATTGACCGGGCGCTTCTTTAGTGCGTGCCGGGCTGCTTCCACCGCAATGGTGGCGGTGTCCTCATCCATGTCCGGGACGGATTTTTCAAACACCCCGAGTCCGCCGGTGACGTCGTCGGAGTTTGCACCCCACACCCGAGCGATTTCACCTACCTTAATCCGGAATCTCGGAATATGCACTCCATATGTGATGATACCTACCATGATTTTTCCCTCAATGCCTTGATGATCGATTCAACTCCGAGACTCGTGCAGAGTACGGAAATCCTGTCCTTTTCTGCCAGCCGAGGCACCAGTGGATGCACCTGTTCCGTGGTGATTCCCTGCAGAACCACGCAACGTGGTTTGAACGGGGTGACACGAATGGCGACCATGGGCGATTTCCCGTTCGAGACCTCGACAAAGATCAGAGCACGTTCGGTGCTCCAACCATAAATACGATTGAACTCATTGGATGAGAGCTGCAGAATTGCGTTCAGACTGTTGAGCACGGTGTATCCGAACAACGACTGATCGATGGATCCGGAGATTAAATGTCCTTCGATTGCGTCCGCGAAGTCCCCCAGGGGAACCGGCGAAGCATATTCATGGAGGTCATAGATCACCTCGCCATCTTCGAAATCCGAATAGAGGATTCGGGAGAATTTCTTGATGCTTTTTCCTCCCTGATCCTCGTCAATCGCGATCAGCGTATCCACGATCTTGCCCACCACGGCGGTGCCGGGGCTCTTTCGCCGTCCACTCTCATAGTCGCTGATGACGGAAGGAGAAACTCCCAGCCGTTCGGCAAGAATACCCTGCGGGATGTTGAAGCTCAATCGCCACTTTTTCAGGGCCTTGCCGGGTGAGTCTGAGAGAGTGATCTCACCCGCCATCTTTTCCGCGAGCTGATACCGCAGGTCTGACTTCATCCTTTGTTTCACTATGTTCGCAGACTCCGATTAAAAAAGTAGCGAATGTGACTTCGACATTTCACGAACTTCTCTCTTCCGTAACTCATATATAGTAAGCATCTCAATTTTGGTATGCCAGATGCTTCCCGAAGATCTTCACTGCCTGAAAACCATTGCTCTCCTGGGCGGATACCGTGGCCAGGTGTGGATATCCTCCCAGAGACTCGCTGGCTCCCTCGAGACAAGCCCGCAGACGGCTTCGCGCCGGTTGAAGTCCCTGGAGGATCAGAGGCTGATTTCCCGGTCCGTGCGTACAGACGGGCAGCACGTGACCGTAACGAGGAAAGGCGAGGACATGCTTCAACGGGAATTCTCCGACTATCATCATATCTTTGAGCATGCGCCCTCACGTATGATCCTGCAGGGGAGTGTCATAAGCGGTCTGGGGGAGGGAAGATATTATATGAGTCTTCCTCATTACAGGAAACAGTTTTCCGAGGTTCTGGGATATATCCCGTTTCCGGGCACCCTGAACTTACGACTCGATTCGGCCAGCATCGAGACGCGGAAAAAACTCGAGGCGTCCCCATGGATACCCATCGATGGATTCACTGCAGAGAACAGGACGTTCGGGGCTGCCCGGTGCATGGAATGCCGGATTCAGGACATCCCGTGTGCCATCGTGGTCCCGGGCCGTTCTCACTACCCTGAGGACATCATTGAGGTGATTTCGGCCGTAGAATTGAGAAGTGCGCTGTCTGTGCAAGAGAGAGAGATGGTCACCGTGGAGGTAGAAGTATGATCGAGAAGGCATTCGAGGCATTGCGGGAAGGAAGATTTTTCCTGCTGTATGATTTTGCGTCGAGAGAGGGTGAGACGGATTTTGCCATCCGTGCAGATGCGATCACTCCGGAGCATATCCGAATCATGAGAAAAGATGGAGGGGGATTGATCTGTACCGCCATCCATCCACTCGCCGCTCAGCGTCTCCAGCTCCCCTTTGCCCATGAACTGCTGAATGGATGCAGTGCGGTCGAACGGGTAGGGGAGGTTCCCTATGATCCGAAGAACCGCTCATCCTTTTCTCTCTGGGTGAACCATCGTAGCACCTTTACGGGCATCACCGACCGGGACCGTGCCATAACCATTACTGCATTGGCGGAACAGGTAAAACGATCCTTAAATGGTGGAGGAGCAGATTTCCCCCGCCAGTTCAGAACCCCGGGTCATGTGGCGATATTACGGGCTGCGGACAGGCTTCTTGATCAGAGGTGGGGTCAGACGGAACTCTCCATTGCCCTCGCCGAGGGCGCCGGCGTCACCCCGGCTGTGGTCATCTGCGAGATGCTGGATGACGAAACCGGCCTTGCCCTCACCCGGCAGGATGCAGAGAGATATGCAGAGACCCACGGGTTGGTCTTCGTGGATGGCGCCAGCGTCATGGAATGGTGGAAAAAAAGAAAACGTCCTACTTCCGTGTAACGGAAGGTACGCTGGGACAGCACATCCTTTAAGACACCCTTGCGCCAGATCGTTACCGTGCGAGTCTTTCCAGAACGTCACGGGGTAACTTTTTTGCGATATCCATCTTGGTTGGACACCTGCCGAGAGCGATGCCCCTCTTCTTTGCTTCTTCCTTAAGGTCTTTCGCTGGGATGGATTGTATCAGACTTTCCAGGTCAGATGGTTCCATGAGTTGAGCACCTCACGGAGTATGTCTTGAATCCAAGTGATAATAATTTTGTATCCGATATGATGAATGGGAGATTGCGATGGTGAATGCAATTCGGGATATTCTACTATTGATCGCCTTGTTCTTCACCAACCCCTTCGTCCCGGATTTCGGCCTTCAGATCCTGATCGCCACTGCGATCGGTCTGATTCTGCCCCGTTCGGTGGTCGAGCCACTGGATCGCCTCATCTCAAGGATCCCCGGGGTGACCGGGTTCAAAAAATTTCTCTCCCGAAATGAGAGACTCTCCCAGATCATACCTCGAATCATTGCGGGATATGTCATCACGTACCTGATTGGATGGATAAGTCTCTTCATCGCACTCTATATTCTCTGACCTTTCCTTGACCGT
>JBAIXL010000044.1:0-2695 GCA_037916685.1 Methanolinea tarda | reverse complement strand
GGGACAGGGAATGTGTTTTAGGACCTGTGCTATGTCCTCGCAGCGGGCCCCGGCCGGACAATCTTCTCCGGCCCCGGCGATTACATGGTCCGCCCGCAGGAATTCGCCGCAGTGCGGGCACTCACACATTTTGTCGCTGAATCCCTTTACATGGCCCGAGGCAACAAATACGGGCTCGATTCCGATGGTGGGAGACTCGATCTCGTAATACCCCTCACGGATGATATAAAAATCCCGCCAGAGGTCCTCGATTCTCCGTTTCATCATCGATCCGAGGGGGCCGTAATCGATGAATCCGGCCACAGAGCCATAGCATTCTGCGGTGGGCCAGATAAAGCCCCGCCGCCGGGCCAGCTCCATGACGTTTTCGTATATATCGCTCATGCGTATCCTGTCTTTATAAAATGGGACGGACAGGATAAAACATCTATCTCCTGATCTATTTATGCAAAGGAAACGGTCAATTCTTTATATAAGGGACGATTTCTCTCATTGGCGATATCGTTACTCTTATATACGATAAAGGGGCTCTTATTGCGTATTTAGTGTGAGATGCAATGACGACGAACACACGAAAACAGCAGCTCTTCGAACTCTTCGCCAACATCACCAATAAGACGAAGATTGTCGAACCGATGAAGAAGATCCACGGCTCTTTGAGGGATAAGGAAGCCATCGAGCGTGAGATCGCCCTCATCATGCGAGAGATTCTCGACCAGGGACTCTTTAAGACCAAACTCGCCCCCCGACAGCTGGCTCGTCTGGTAATCCAGTACTATGAAGGACGAAACGACACCGAGATCGCCCGCTCCCTGGGAGACGAGAAACTCTCCAAGACCGTAGCAAGAGCCCGTGTGCGGTTGAAGCTCTTCCGGGATCTCGACTTTGACATGCCCTTTGACCGGCAGGAGATGGAGTCCTTGCTCGATTCCGGCCTCACCATGAAAGAGGTGAGTGAAAAACTGGGAATCAGCCCCTCCACCCTTCGGGAATACCGGCATATCATCGAGCAGGAACGGGACGAGACCATCGATCCCTATCTCGACCGCATCAAGGGAGTCATGGAAGACCGCGATCTCTCCGAACAGATGACCCGGTCGATCACGGTAGATGCCCTGGCCGAGGCGATCGACATCACCGAAGCCGATATGGCCGACATGATGCAGTAGGCATCTCACCATCCCCATACTTTTTTCTCCGCGTATCTCCGATACCCGCCTTGCATTTTGACCTCCTCCCACCGCAACCCTTTTAGCCGGGTATGGCTTTCTCTTGACTATGCGACTGACCTGGATTGGACATTCCTGTTTCCTTCTGTCGGGATCCCGGAGGGTGCTCATCGATCCGTTCTTCCCCCAAGGCATTTCTCCTCCGGAGACAGACATCGTGGCTCTCACTCATGGACACAGTGATCATACCGAAAATATTCTGCATCTGCATGGAACCGTTGTCACCATCAACGAGACGGCCAAGATACTTAAAGGACGGGGATTAACCGATGTCGTGGGCATGAATATCGGAGGATCGGTGACGGTGGGCGGGGTCACCTTCACTATGACCCCCGCCGTCCATACCGGTGGATTGGAACTGGGTGGTGAGATGTTGTATGGCGGAGGACCCGCCGGATACGTCATCGGCATGGATGGACTGCGCATCTATCATGCCGGGGATACCGCCCTGTTTTCTGACATGCAGCTGATACGGGAACTGTACCGACCCGAGGTGGCTCTCCTTCCCATCGGAAGCCATTACACGATGGGACCGAAGGAAGCGATGATGGCGGCCCGGTTTGTGGGAGCTCCGCTGGTGATCCCGATGCACTACTCGACCTGGCCCAAAATCGAGCAGGATCCCGCGGAATTCAAACGTGCGGTGGAGAGGACCACCGACCTGAAAGTGCAGGTGATGCGGCCGGGTGACCATATCGATCTGGACGCCCAGACCTTTCACCGATGAGAGGATCAGCGGGGCCTGAACGTGCGGGAGGGACATCGATCCTTGTCCCGATCGGCGTCGGTGGGCCCCACGATGCGACACTCTCCCTCTTTTTCTGTCCGAGGAGTATAATGGAAACAGTCTCTGCAGCAGGACATACGTTGTTCTTCACCCCACGGCCTATCTATGTTTGGTCCTGATTCCTGTTCATAGAGCCCAAAAACCAAGGGTCAAGCGATCATTTATATATCCGGTGCCAATAATCGCGATCTGTGAATTCGGCAGACTCGGATACCACCCGGTACCGTCGAACGCAAAAGAGAGTCTGGGCGGTTCTGGAATACACGCTCTCCGATACCGGCTGGCGAAAGGCGTTTCCCCTATTCCTCACCTTTCTGATTCTGGTCAATGTAGTCGCGGCCGTGATCGAGACGGATCCCGTCTATTCCCTGTTGTATGGCCGATTCTTTGACCTCCTTGCCGTGTTTGCCATTCTTATATTCATGATCGAATATGTCCTGCGGCTGTGGAGTTCCGTGGCAGATCCCCGTTACCACGTATTCCTCGGGGGTCGGTTCCGGTATGCCTTTACCGCGCTCGCCCTCATCGATTTCTTTTCCATCGCTCCCTTCATCCTGTTCATTTTCATTTCCGATCCCGGTCTGGTAGCCTACATGCGGTTTGCCCGAATTTTCTGGATCCTCAAACTGGGGCATTATACGCCGGCCCTGATCACCATGGGTCGGGTGCTGCAGTCGAA
>JBAIXL010000043.1:0-1597 GCA_037916685.1 Methanolinea tarda | reverse complement strand
GTCTGGCCGGAACGATAGTTTTTGAAGTGATAGGTATATACGGGATGAACAACTTCTCTGAACGGATGACCCAACGGTTATTCCGGTACTATCCTCAGGATTTTGGAGAGCTTCCGGTCCGAGTCCTGCACATGGACCTTTGTTTCGATGTCTCTGAGGACCATGCCCGGGTGCTCTCGCGCATGACGGCGGAAACCCGGGATGCCCCCCTGCAAACTCTCACCCTGAACGCAAAAAACCTGGAGGTACATGCAGTCTCCTGCATAGGCCGGCCTCTCACCTTTGAGTATGATGTCGATCACAGCCTCCTGCAGATCACATTTGCTGAACAGGTGCCCGCACATACACGATTCACCCTTAAGACCGATACCACATGCCGCCCATCCCGGACGGTCCTGGAGGGTCTATATTATGATGTCACTCCCCCAGGCGCCCCACCCCAGCTGATCACCCAGTGTCAGCAGTGGGGATTTCAGCGTCTCGTTCCCTGTATCGACGATATGACGGCAAAGTGCACCTATACGACCACTCTCCGGGCGGATCACCGGTATACGCACCTTCTCTCCAATGGCGACCTTGATGCCCCCCGTCACCGCCAGAATGGTCGGGACGAGGTGATCTACCAGAATACGGTTACGCCCATGGCACCCTATCTGTTCTTCCTGGGATGCGGAACCTATGCGGCGTTTACCCGGGAGTTCGAGTATCCGGATGGTTCGTCCTTTCATCTGGAACTGCTGGTCCCTCCCGGATCCAACCCGGAAGTAGCGGCCCGGGCCCTGGATATTCTCTACGATTCCGTAATGTGGGTGTACCTTTTTACCGGTCCGGGCCGCTATCGGCAGCTCCCGCTCCGCAGGGAGCTCTACGATCTTGTCCAGAGAAGGGAGAAAGGGAATAGGGCAGGATCCGAGACTCCGGAGCTTTCCTCAATACGCAAATCCCTGCAGACCCAAATTGAATCCATCACCCCCGGATACACGTATACTGGCACCATCTATCGGGAGATTGGCATGCAGAACTCCGATTTTGGCGGGATGGAAAATGTGGGAAACACCACCATCACCACCAACCGCATCATGCCCTTCCCGGAAATGACCGATCGGGCGTTCGAGTACATGGTGAAAGTGAAGGTGCATGAATACTACCACAACCTGAATGGTTCCGAGGTGACCGGCCGTTCCCCCTTTGAGATCTGGCTCAATGAGGCCGTTACCGTACATGTGGAGAACTGGTACCATGCCTTTCACTTCGGAGAAGCCTACTCCCGTCTCCAGACGGTACTGGGCATCCTCGAACCGAGCGGAGGTACCCTCGCCCTGGACCGGGGTGCCGCCTCGTTGCCGATCGAGCCCGACGGATTCAATGATCCCAACGAGCTGATCACCGACATCACCTACGTGAAAGGTCCCGAGTTCGTCCGCATGATCGAGACCATCCTGGGGAAGGAGAAGTTCGTGGAGGGTCTGGATCTCTATCACCGCAGGTACCGTCACTCCAACGCGTCCCGTGCCCAGTGGGTGCAGGCCATGGAGGAGGTCGCGGGACGGGATCTCTCTGCCATGGCAGAGCGGTGGCTGAAACAGACCGGCTTCCC
>JBAIXL010000042.1:0-4665 GCA_037916685.1 Methanolinea tarda | reverse complement strand
CAGATACCCGCGGATATCCCGAAACGGGCGAATAGGAAAAGATCCTTCATGAACCCGTCGGACGTTCCGAACCAAGAGAACATGCGCTGGCGGGAACCGGTTCACCATACCGAGATGCTGAGGGGCATCTTTCCGTTTCACGATGGAAAGGGACACCGCAACCCCCCCCAAATGCTCCCTGGGCTTCGATATGGACAGCTTCTTCTCCACATATATACTGGTAAAAATCCCCGGAGTTGAACCCCCTGTGGCATCGGTTAGGTTGTACAGGGGAGTATCCAGATTCCGTATAATCTGTCCGAATCGCAAAAATGTCCAGATCAGCACTTTCATAAAACCGATTCCTGCCGAGAGCTCCTTGGACAAAAGATCACCTGGATATCGTTCCCAGGCTGACGTCGCATATAGTGGCGAAGAAGATCAGAATCGGCATACATAGCCCACCAATACCCGGCCTACAATGATCTCGAACGGTCTATCTGAACGCCTTCCATGCGGTTTTTCCCTGTCCGGATTCTTCCGTACGGGTTTGCCATCGTGTCGGGCAGCTGGATCTCTGCTTCCTGGCTAGGAGAACGTGCGGGCGACGGTATCGGTATACCGTGACAGGAAACATCCGATAATAGAGGTGAAGATGACCATGATCGCCACGGTAGTGGAAACCGCTGCCGAACCATACACCGCAGCAAGGACGATCGCAAATTCACCTCTGGCAATCGTATAATTCCCAATCTCCCAGCCGGATCGTGCGGGATACCCGAGAGCCCGTCCGATCAGGAGACCCGAGAATACTTTACTGAACAAAGCAATCAGGCTGATCAGACCCACCGCAAGGAGGGAGATGTTCAGACTGAGATGGATGGTTACACCGAAGAAGAAGAAAAGCACCGCCAGAAAGACATCTCGGAAGGGAGCCACGGATCTCTGAAGGACGGATGGCACAATATGAGAAAGTATGGAGCCCAGGGCGATGAGCGGCACCGCTTCCGGTATGTTGAAGGAGATCGCCAGGGCTGATGCACCAATTACTATTGCGAAAGTGAACAGGAATGGTACTTCATCTTCTCTCTGCAGGGCAAATGTGATAGGTGTGCGAAGCGCGAAGACCAGCATGACCAGGAACATCCCCACCGCCGCAATCTTCGCCAGAAGAATCAGAGGATTGCCCAGCTCGGCAGAGACCACAAAGATCAAAAATACCATGATCAGATCCTCGAGAACCATCAGCCATACGATGGTTTCGGATTCCTCAGAGAGAAGGCGCCGGTTCTCGATCAGGGTGGCCAGTGTCACGGCGGAACTGGTATCAAAGAATGCCGAACCCACCACAAACGCGTCGAACGGGCTAAAACCCAGCGCCAGGGCGGCGAAAAATCCCAGAAATAGATTCACATTCAGGTCGATCAGGCCGCTTATCAGGATACCAGAACCCTGCCGCAGGATTCGATGGGGCTTCAGCTCCAGCCCGGCGTAAAAGAGGAGGAAGATGAGACCGAGGTGTCCGATGTATCCTGAGATGACATCTCCGTCGATCAACTGAAGACCGCTTCCGCCGACCAGAAGACCGGCAACGATGTACAAGGGAATAGGCGGTAGTCCTGCCCTCCGGGACACCACCACAAGTACAAGAAGAATGACGAGAGCGACCGGAAGGGGATCCATTCAGATACCCAGTATCTCTTTCTCGAAGATGCGGAGATGTTCACTCTCACCGATGATAACCAGAATATCCCCTTCTCGGAACGTGAAGGTGGGAGGCGGGTTGATCACGTTTTTCCCTTCACGAGAGACGGCGATCAGGGTGGCTCCGGTGCGGGTACGTATCTGAAGATCTCCGATACACCGGCCAGCCAGACTGGTCCGTGCCACATAGGTGTGAACACGGATGCGCATATCCTGAAGGGCGGAGAAACCGATCTCCACCGCTTCCTTTTCGGCCTCGATTACGGCTCCGGTGAGAACACTTCCAAGCCTTCTTGCCTCTGCGGGAGATAGATCCGCCACCTGAGCCGAATCCCGCCCCTTTTCCTGAAGATAGAGCTGATTCCGACCGGAAATGAGGAAGATTACGGCGATTTTATCTCCTTTCTCTGTTTCCAGCTCAAATTTTGTACCTAATCCGGGCAGCTCTACCGATCGCTCGCCCATATACCGGCCTTGGAATCCCCAGAACAAATACTTTTATTCATCGTTTCTCTGCACCCTCCCACAATTGGCGAGAAATCGAATATATCTCCTTGTTTTTTGTACCATTTCCATTTCATAGCGCATGATATAAGAGATCCTGGATCGGATCTGACCGGGAGAAATGGTAGACGTCATCTCCCTTCTGCTGATTATCGCAGGGTTAAGTCTGTTTGAAACGATCAGCAGCATCGATAACGCCATCATCAACGCAGAGGTGCTCTCCACCATGCAGGAACGATACCGAAGGTGGTTCCTCGTATGGGGTCTTCTGTTCGCAGTCTTCGTCATCCGGGGGGTACTCCCCTGGGGGATCGTCTGGACGGCCACCCCCGGCCTCGGTCCCTGGGGGGCCTTGACGGCCACGTTCAGCAGCGATCCTAAGGTGGTCGCGGCAATCGAGGCCGCCGCTCCGGTGCTGCTCATCGCAGGGGGGACGTTTCTGGTCTTCCTTTTCTTTCACTGGCTGTTTCTGGAACCGAAACAGTTCGGCCTTCGCGGAGAGCGTTACTTCCAGAGCAAGGGAGTGTGGTTCTATGCCATTGTCTCTCTCTTGCTGTCTCTGATCGTGTGGTTTGCGTTACAGCAGAGTGGCGGGCTCGCATTTGGAGCGGTCATCGGATCTACCGCCTTCTTCATCGTCCATGGTTTCAAACAAAACGCCGAACAACAGGAACAGAAACTGATGTCCAAAGATCTTTCCGATGTCAGCAAGATTCTGTATCTTGAGGTAATCGATGCCACATTCTCCATCGATGGTGTCCTGGGCGCTTTCGCATTCACTCTTGCCATACCCCTGATCATCCTGGGAAATGGCCTCGGCGCCGTGGTGGTGCGGCAATTAACGGTAGGAAACATTGATCGCATCCGCCGGTATATCCTTCTTAAGAATGGTGCCATGTATTCCATTCTCTTTCTGGGAGTGATCATGCTACTCGACAGCTTCGGTTTCCACATTCCCCCCTGGCTCTCACCCGTAATCACCTTTGGCGTGGTGGGATTCTTTTTCTACAAATCGGTACAGATTGCCCGGTATCTCGATTTACGGGACACTTGAGGCTCAAAAAAAGGAGTCTTCCAGGGTAAGATCCCCATCCAGCAGTTGAAGGGTATCCTGATCCAGGATCAACTTGAAATCAGGAACGGCCAGGTACACTGGCAGGAAACCAAACAGGTGATGATAGGTGTAGGTGTACATCTTCGACTGGATATACAGCTTTTTCAGATCCTCGTAACTCTGCAGGCATTCTTCCGGGGTAAGAGAGAGATCCGGTTCGCCCTGGGAAGGACAGCCGGGAAGGCGAGGGAGTATCTCGTTTAGTATGGCCACCCGTTTTTCAGAGAATCCCAGCACCATGTCCTTGCTGTAAACGCCCTGCAGGTACCGGACTATGGCCACCTGGGAGAGGAAGATGAAGAAGATGGGGAAGGCGCTCCCCGCATTTACTACGTCCGGGGCAGCCACCACTTCGCCCAGTATAAATCCGGGCAACAGCATCGCGGTCACCACCAGAACCGCGAGGGCGGCAGATATCCCACCCACTACCAGCAATACCTTCCAGGCCTCTTTGAATCGGACTTTTATTCGGGAATGTATGGAATACACCGAATCCATGAAATGGTGGGTATAGGGTTTAAACACCCAAATGCCTCCAAAAAAGAGGATAATCGCCACGGACTGGAGCATAACCTGTTCCGAAGTACCAGCAGGAAGAGAATATATGAAAAATCCACTGAGGGCGGCAAAGAGAAGATCGATGGCAAAGATCATCACATACGCGATGGCCAGCGCCTGGCTGTTAATGAAAAAGATATTCCAGAGAATCTGTCCGAGGGTCCTGGTATTTCGGGATAGTCCATACTGCTCAATAATTCGGAGATATTTCTCGAGATCCTTTTTGGCAGGGAAAATTACCTCTTTCCTCCGGGTAGGGATCAGCATCACCACCGGGAGCAACACATAGAGAAAAAAACTGGCGGCTATCCAATAGACCAGATAATTGGGCAGGATCGACGCGGCGATGACATTTGCCAGGAGGGCGCCCACGATAAAGAGTGTGTTGTGGTGGATCTTGGTATCGCTACGCAGAAGCCGGTTCTGTTTCTCTTTCTCTTCTTCGATTTGAGAGAGTACCCAGGAAACCACCGGGTTTGTGGTTCCCGATTCCAGCCCAGGCCCCCCCTTGTTTTCCGCCATCCTTTATAAATTTGGGATGCGCGATGCAAAGAAATTTTCTTCGTACATGGGATGAAGATCGGGTCGCCCAAGAATAATGAACGCCGGTTGCGGATCCAATGTTTCGTAAACATTATGGGAGGATCATGGAAATCGAAGCATCCCTGAGGTTTCGAAGTGTATCAGACGATCAGTCTTTTTTTCATCAGACGAATGGATACAAGGAAAAGGATCAATGTCACCCCGGATAGCCACGCTAAACTAGGCAGGATGGTGGATGAAATCATGTTCAGGGTAAAAGAACG
>JBAIXL010000041.1:0-1588 GCA_037916685.1 Methanolinea tarda | reverse complement strand
TCCTGGAAAAAAATGAATGAAGATCCTCTGACGGCAGTTTTGCGGAGCAAAAGCGAAGCAACGCGTTTTCAAATCCTGGTCGAGATCGCAGAGAACCAGCCGGCGGTGCGTCAGCAGGAGATCGCCTACAAACTGGGAGTGACTCCTCAGGCCGTCTCTGAGTACATCCGGGAGCTGGTGGAGGGAGGAATGGTGGATGCCCGGGGACGGGGACACTATGAGGTGACCCGGAGGGGCATCGAATGGGTGCTCGCCCACGCCGAAGCTCTCGAATCCTATGCCCGTCACATCCGCAAGGATATCATCGAGCAGGTCTCGGTCTGGACCGCTTTGGCCGCCGAGGAGATCCGCAAAGGGGAGATGGTGGGAGTGTTCATGAAGGACGGGCTCCTGTACGCCAGCCGAGAACCCAGGAGTGCAACGGGAACCGCGATCGTCGACGCCGCAGTGGGGGAGGACATGGGGGTAGCCCGGTTGAACGGTCTCATCGAACATCACGAGGGGTTTATACGGGTGGGAAAAGTACCCCGTATCGAGCAGGGGGGATCGAGAAGTGTGCGGAAGGACCAGCTCTCGACCCTTGTGGATTCGGTGCAGTTTGTGGGTGCCGTGGGGCTGGAAGCGATGGTGGCGCTGCAGTCGGTCGGAAGGAAGCCGGATATGTTCTTTGGGGCTCGGGAAGGCGTGATCGAGGCGGCGTTTCACGGGCTGGAATGTGCTCTGATCATCGTGGATGAGGAGTTCACCGATTTCCTGAAACGCCTGGAGGGGGCGGGGCTGCGGTACACCATCCATGAGCTGGTTGCCGGATGAACATCCTCGTCTCCCCGCAGAAGAACACGTATAAACTGCTGTTTTTACGCAATGGTGCGATCCGGGGGGTGGGATCGGTCCAGGTGACCCGCACGCCCAAGGGATGGAGGCCGAAAAACTTCCTCTACCGGCGCAGCGGTAAGAAGCACGCGGGGCAGGCGCCGACGAAAGACCTGATCGCCGCTCTTCGTGAAGGACCGGTGCAGCTTACCACCAAAGACGCAGGATTCGAGGCCTTCCTCGCCGACTTCCAGATTCCCTTCACCTATGCAAGCATCTGTCGTATGTGTATGCTGGAGGACCGGGTCACTCCTCTTACGGAGGGAGAACCGGTCAGCTACCATGGGGAGAAGATCTGTTTTGAATGCGCCTTGCGGGAGATCCGAAGGGAGGTCGGATATCTCGGGATCTTCGGACGAAAATCCATGGCCTACATCGAAGAACTGCTTCATATCTACCGGGATGTCGACAGGGTGCTCGCCGCGGTGCAGCCGGACTGGCTGGACACCTCGGCCACGCTGTATGACCGGCTGGACACCGAGGTGATGGCAGAGACCGCCGTTCTCGCCTCTCTCCCTCTGCCCGAGCCGTTCGTGGTCCGATCCGGGGTGGAACGACTGACTCCGGTTCAACAGAAGTCGGTAGACGCGGGGCTCCTGGAGGGAAGGGACCAGCTGGTCGTGGCGGCTACGGCCAGCGGAAAAACCTTTATCGGTGAAATGGCGGGGATGAAGAACCTTCTGGAGGGGCGGGGCAGGATGCTTTTCCTCGTGCC
>JBAIXL010000040.1:0-3579 GCA_037916685.1 Methanolinea tarda | reverse complement strand
GCCAACATCCAGATGCTCTGCGGCAACCTGGGACGGCCCGGCTGCGGAGTGAACGCGCTGCGTGGCCAGAACAACGTGCAGGGTGCCTGCGACATGGGTGCCTTACCGGTGGTCTTTACGGGGTATCAAAAGGTCATCGACGAGGCCGCTCACAAGAAGTTCGCCGACGCCTGGGGCTTCCCGGACGGGATCTGCAAGCCACAGAACGGCTACGAGGTCACCGTCATGATGGATGTCCTGGTGGACAAGCCCGGTGAACTCAAGTGCATGTACATCATGGGCGAGAACCCGATGATCTCGGATCCGGATCTCCACCACGTGGAGAAGGCGTTAAAGAAGCTGGAGTTCCTGGTGGTGCAGGACATCTTCATGACCGAGACCGCCCAGTTCGCCAATGTGGTACTGCCGGCCTCCTGCTATGCCGAGAAGGATGGCACCCAGACCAGCACCGAGCGGCGTGTACAACTGTGGAGGACGGCTCAGAAACCTCCTGGCAAGGCAAAGCTTGACTGGGTGATCATGAAAGAGCTCGCCGCAAAAATGGGGTACGCGAAGCAGTTCCCCTGGAACAGTGCAGAGGACATCTTCAACGAGATGGCCAAGCTCACCCCGTCCTATGCCGGCATGGATTACGTGCGGCTGAACCGGCCCGAGGCACTCCACTGGCCCTGCCCGACCAAGGAGCACCCCGGCACGCCTATCCTGCACGGCGCGAAGTTTGCGCATCCGGACGGTATGGGAGTCATGTTTGCGGTGCCCTACAAACCGCCCGCGGAAGTTCCGGACGCGGAGTATCCCTTCGTCCTGACCACCGGCCGGTGCATCTGGCAGTGGCACACGGGAACCATGACCCGCCGCTCCAAGGACCTGGAGTCCGAGGCACCCACCGGATGGATCGAGGTGAATCCCGAGGATGCCAAGGCCCTGAATATCAAGGACAAAGAGATGGTCAAGGCTGTCTCCCGCAGAGGTGAGGTGAAGGTGCCGGCCCGGGTTACCAAAGATATCATGAAAGGGGTCACGTTCATGCCCTTCCATTACAAGGAATGTGCTGCGAACGTGCTCACCAACAACGCCCTCGATCCGATCGCCAAGATCCCGGAGTTTAAGGCCTGTGCGGTGCGTATCGAGAAGATTCCGGAGGTGAAATAACATGGCATTCGGACTGTTTGGTGGAAAACCCGAGGTTAAGAAAGGCGACATGTTCTACGCCTGGACCACCAATGTCGATCTGGCAACACGGGCAGAATGCGGGGGTGCGGTGACCGGCCTCCTGAAGTTCGCCCTGGAGAACAAGATGGTGGATGCGGTCCTCGCCGTCAAGAAAGGACAGGATCTGTACGACGCGGTCCCCACCGTGATCACCGATCCCAAGATGCTGATGAACACCGCCGGATCACTTCACTGCGGTACCCTCCTGGTCTCCAAGATTGTGAAAAACTATCTGGATGGGGCAAAGGACAAAAAGATTGGGCTCACGGTGAAGGGATGCGATCTCATGGGTATTCTGGAGATCGCCAAGCGGGGAGGCATCAATCTGAATAATGTCCTTCTGATCGGGGTGAACTGTGGAGGTTCCGTTAGCCCGGTGATGGCCCGCAGGATGATCAAGGAGAAGTTCGGGGTCGACCCGGACACGGTCCACAAGGAAGAGATCGACAAGGGCCAGTTCATCATCGAGTATGAGGGAGGCCATAAGGGCATCTCCATGGATGAGCTGGAAGATGCGGGCTACGGACGGCGATCCAATTGCCGCCGTTGCAAGTACAAGATTCCCCGCGCAGCCGATCTCGCCTGCGGAAACTGGGGTGTCATCGGAGACAAGGCCGGTAAGGCGACCTTTGTAGAGGTATGCAGCGACAAGGGCGCTGAGCTGCTCTCCAAGGCCGTCGGAGCCGGTGCCCTGACCACCGAAGCACCCAATCCCAAAGGTGTAGAGATCCGGGGCAAGACCGAGAACGCGATGTTCAAGCTGGGGGACAAGTGGAGAAAGCGGGACTTTTCGAAACTGGGCACCGGTGTCTGGGAGACGATCAACAAAGAGACGTCCCGATGCATCAAGTGCTATTCCTGCATCATCAACTGCCCGGTCTGCTTTATCTCCCCGGATGAGCTCAAGAAGACGTCCCTCATGGTGAGAGAGGGAGAGGTACCGCCCAACCCCATGTTCCACCTTCGCCGATTCGCCCATATATCGGACACCTGCGTGAACTGCGGTCAGTGCGAGGAACTCTGTCCCATGGATATCCCCCTCGCCTTGTTCTCCCACGCGATCCGGGTCGAAGGAGATAGTGCATTCCAGCCCAAGCTGGGGGTACCTGCGTATAAAAACTGAGAATACAGGAGACGATGAAAATGGATGTAGAAGCCTACCGTAAGATCCTTTCTCTCGCCATCAACCGGGAGATAGAATCCTACACGTTTTATCGCGGAACGGCGGACAAGGTCCGGGATCCCAACCTGAAGAAACTCTTCGCGGAGCTGGCCGGTGAGGAGACCAAACACCGGGAGACCCTGACGGGATTTCTGGCCAAACCCCCGAAATCCCTGAAATTTGATACCGCCCGGGATTACAAAATCGCGGAAAGCGTGAAAACGCCTCCCCTTACTCCCGATCTCAAACCGATTGATGGGATGGTCCTCGCTATCCAGAAAGAGCTCGAGGCCATGCAAATGTATACCCAGCTCGCGGCACGAAGCCAGGATGCGGACCAGAAAAAGATTTTCCAGGAACTTGCGTCCATGGAACGCGGCCACAAGGCCCGCCTGGAGGATATTTACACCAATATGGCCTTCCCTGAAGTCTGGTAGCCTAATACCCCTTTTTTCTTTGCGTGCGTATTCGTTCTTTATCGCAGAGAGCTGATGTCTCCGGCCGTATCCATATTCAGGCAACGAGAAGTAGAAGAAGATACGGTGGGGATTTCTATTCTCTCGGTTGTTTTGTACAGCCCCTTCCGTACCGGTGTTGACTCATGATACGAGCCTTCTCTTCAAAGAGTGAAATCGCAAAAAACCATTTCTCCGAATATTCAGGTTCCCATCGGAGGCAGTGTCATAGCTGAGGAGCGCTTCACCATGATTCTCCATCATATGAGGCGATTTCCTATTTCATGCCGGGCCAGGGCATGCTTTGGATTCGTGTTGCACCTGTACGAGATTAAATACTGTTTCCCCTTGATTCGGACGCTCCTCAGCTATTCGAAATAGACCACGACGCTACCGTTCGAGTCTGACCCCAAAGTGTAGGATCATCCCCTCCATCGCCTGAGCAGAAATACCACTCGGGCAAATTTCCGTCTCGATTGCCCGATAATAAAAATATGTCATCCGCTTATGTATAACAACCATGCATGGCGTTTGCCAAACGGTTCAGAATGAATCGAACCAGGTAAAAAAATAAAAAAAATTATTCCCCGACTTCTATTTTGACCGCATCCCGAGCACAACACTGAGCATCCATATCACGACCCAGCTTTCTCAGCGTGAGGGCCTTGTTAAACAGGGTTTCACTGTTATCGGGATCGAGAGCGAGGGAGGTTTCATAGCATGCCAGAGCTTCCTCGCATCTTCCCTCAC
>JBAIXL010000039.1:0-2544 GCA_037916685.1 Methanolinea tarda | reverse complement strand
TCCGAAATAAACTGGACCTATACGGTCACCAATACCGGCACCGTGGTCCTCACGAATATCACCGTTACCGATTCTCAGGAGGGAGAGATCGGCACCTTGCCTCTCCTCGAAGAAGGTATGTCCGCATCGTTCTACAAGGAGGGAAGAGCGAAAAATATCCTGTATGAAAATATCGGAAACGTCACCGGATGGTACGACGGGATGCGGGTGACGGACGAAGACGCGAGTCATTATCTGGGCGTTCCGTCGCCGCAACCTCCCCCGACCCTCCATCCGAGTCCACCGGCAGGATTTTCCATCGGAGGTGGGGTAAGGGAATGTGACTTCATCGAGACCGGTCCCCTTTCACCCCTGGCCAACGGATGGCTATCCCGAACGGTCACCATCTGTGCTAAGGACGGGATCGGGCGTCTGATTGCGTATCAGAACACCTACGCCCTGCAGGGTTCGGTTCCTCTGGAATCGGCTTCGATCGTAGCTCTGTATACGGCCATTCCACCCGGAGACAACTCCGAAGAGTTCCTCCCGGTCGGGTCCGCCTACGACCTGCTTCCCTATCAGGGAACCTTCCAGGCACCGGCCCTGCTCAAAATGGTCTTTACTCCGGAGAGATGGGCCGCGATGGAGGGAAAGAACCTGGTACTGGGGATCTATAACCAGAACACCGGAGTCTGGGAGGAGATGCCGGTCATCATCGAGGCAGATACCCGCACCCTCACCGCACGACTCGATCACCTGGGTGTGATCGGACTGTTCGATCGCATATCCCCGGCTCCAACGGCAGGGGAACCCCCGGTACAACGTCCCGACGAAGTCGTGACGGAGATTCCGGCATTCAACTGGATCCCCTGGCTCCTCGCGGCTCTCGCCCTGCTACTTGTGTACCTGGGGGTCCGGTACGGGCAGAACCGGCAGGAAGAGGAGATTCCGCCGGCCTCCGGGCCCGCCCCGGCTGGGGAGTATGTCCGCGTTCCTCCCCCACCGGTCGCTACGGAGTCCGCGTTCTCCACCATCATCGGGGTGCTGAATGAGATCGACACCCAGCTGCAGAATCTGGAGACGGTAGTCCAGAAAGGAACAGCGGCACTCTCTCCGCAGGCCGCAGAGGTATTTGTCGAATCGTTCTTCTACAGCACCCAGATGGCGGAAGAACATATGAAGAATCCGGACATCCGGAGCCACCTGACCGCTGAACAGATCGAACAGCTGAATACCCAGCTCCAGGCCGCCGTACAGAAGATGATTACCCTGTCCCGCCAGTCAGAGAGCCTGCTGAATGCGATTCAGGCACGGTTTGGGCAGGCCGAAGGGGCCTGAACTACCCCTCCCTTTTTCCTAACCCCGTAGGCAGGATACCCGGTTTGGGATCTTTTTGGTCCGCGAGATAAGATAATTTTATATAATATATTGAGTTAAAAAAATTAAAAATAATAATTATATATATAACTTTGTATTTTTTATTTTATTTTATTATAATAATTTCAATTTTTAACATAATTTTATATACATTAAGGGAATATGAGATTATACCAACAGATTGGAATGTGATGGAAATGATTCCCTACATGGGCGAATGTGCTCCGGTTCCGGGATATGTTCCCCGGAACCGAAAGAAAATCCTCTTGGTCACCGGACTGCTGATGATACTCCTTCTCGGGGCCTCTCACCCGGTCCGGGCCGAGCAGACCGCGTATATCAGCTTCAGCGATCCTTCTGAGGGGACCTGTGCGTCTGCCACGAACAATCCCTGGAAGCTGATCATCTGTCCGGCCAACGCGACCAATTACCTTCCGGGGCAACCGGAACGGGTGCTCAACATAACGTTGCAGCACAACAATCCGGTGCCGAGCTGCGAGAACAAGGAAATTAACCTGACCACGACCCTCGGGGTCTTTGTCCAGAGTGGACTTCCCTACCTGGTGGTCAAGACCAATAAATCATGCAGCTTCGATGTAAGTGTATATTCTGCGGAAACCGGCGTAGCCGTCATTACCGCGAAGAAGACCGAGCCCCCGGGAGTCATGGTGCAGACCCAGGTCAACTGGACCGGAACAGCGGCAACCCCTTCTTTCACCCTGCAGGTTACTTCCGACCCCTTCCTCATCGCGGGTGACGACGTACGATTCGATATGGAGGTAGAGAATACCGGGAACGTTCCCCTCACCGGATTGACGGTGATGGTCGGAACCAACACCGCACAGTATCAGGGTGGAGATGACCTTGATGCGATATTCGAACCAGGAGAGACCTGGAACTATTCCTATTCATCTCCCGTGAACGGCACCAATACCTTTGAGGTTCGCGCCACCGCGTTCTTCCACTCGATAGAGCTGAACCAAAGCTCATCTCTTTCCTACACCGGGCTCCAGGTCAATAAAACCATTCCGGTATCGCGGTTCCGCGAGGCCTATCACGACCTTTCGTTCAATGTCACGGCCCGTATGGAGAGCAGCGAAATGGAATATCCGTTCACGATCCAGGTAGACCGACCGGCGGAGATCCTGGTTCTCAACACCACCTGGGTGTTCACCGAAGAGAGCCGCG
>JBAIXL010000038.1:0-4358 GCA_037916685.1 Methanolinea tarda | reverse complement strand
GCGAAGTCAGCGGTCTGGGATCCGTAGTGGAATATTCCCAGAATCTTCCCCCACCGGGTATCTGGGCAGATCACTCCTGTGACAGTCTGATCGCACGCGATGCCGTGATCACCGGTCAGCCGGACGTGACCGAAGCCCTCTCCGCCGCTCTCATCGCCTCCACCAACTATACCCGGGACCACCCGGATCGTGCCGCCGAGATCAGCGCCGACTGGATCTTCGGAGGCGGAAACCTGACCTTCGGAAACGTGACGGTGAGGTCCTTGGACGTGGAAAAGGCTTCCATCCCCACCATCCGATTCACCACGGTTCCCTCTGCGCAATGGATGAGTTCCAATACCCTCTTTATCGGAGCCCTTCGAGAGATTGGGTTCCTCACCGGTACGCTCGCCAACGCGAGTGAGGAGCAGGCCAATTCCCTTCTCTACGACTTCGGTCCCTACGAAGCCGCCCGGAAGGAGATCCAGAACGGCTCGGTAAGGGTACCGGCAGGAACTCCTGTGAAGATCTCCATCGGCTACCTGCTATCGGACCATGATGCCCCGCTGTTTGTCGCAGTGAAGGAGTGGCAGTACTTCGAGGATACGTATGGGGTCGCCCTGAAACCGGTCACAGAGACCTCTGGTCGGGTGCAGGCCGCGGAACTGTTCGTTCAGGGCAAGAAAGTGGCCGATGTCACCTTCGTCCAGGGAGAAGGCGGTGCTCAGCTGACCACCCTGCTCGCCTCCAATGCGCTGGATTACGCGATCGCGGGCACACCGCCCACCATTTCGGCTATCGACAAAGGAACACCTATAAAGATCCTCTTCCCATTACACACTGAAGGTTCGGGCCTGGTGGTGACCTCCCGGGCGGGTGTGGAAGGATGGTCCAACTTCACGGCATGGGTGAAGGCCACCTCCACCCCCAGCAATCCCGTCATCATTGCCACCGTGCAGGGCTCGATCCAGGATGTGCAGCTTCGCTATGCACTGGAACAGAGCAATATCACGGTGATTGAGGCGAAATGAAGGGTTACCTGAAAGTACTCTCTCCTTTAATTTTTCTCCTTCTCTGGGAAATTGTTGCGATTCTCATCAACAACGAGTTCATCCTGCCCCGGGTGGAATCCGTAGCGATTGTCTTCACCCGCCCCTTCTCTCCTATACTTGGCACCGGAAGCCTCGTGGAAAATATGCTGGCGAGCCTGTACCGGGTGGTGATCGGCTTCATCCTCGGGGGTGCGTTGGCCATACCCCTGGGGATCTTTATGGGGAGGATCTCGTCGATCAATCAGTTTATGGATCCCCTGATCCAGATCTTCCGTCCCATCCCTCCCATCGCCTGGATTCCCCTGGCGCTGGCCTGGTTCCGCATCGGTCTCGCCTCTATCGTCTTCATCATCTTCATCGGAGCCTTTTTCCCGGTGCTACTGAACACTATCGACGGAGTGAAACGGGTGAACCGCACCTGGATTGAGGCGGCGACCATGTTCGGGGCCAGCGAACGGCAGCTCCTCTACAAGGTGATCATCCCCGCGGCTCTCCCCACCATATGGACGGGTCTAAGGGTGGGGTTTGGCATCGCCTGGATGTCGGTGGTGGCCGCGGAGATGATCGGTACGGCTTCGGGGCTCGGGTACCTGATCATCTATGCCTATAACTTTGGTCAGATCCAGGTGATCATCGCCGGCATGATCGTGATTGGGCTGATCGGTCTCGCCATCGATTACCTGTTAAAACGGGTGGAGGCAGAGCGGTTTGCCTGGCAGGGGCTGGAGCGATGAGCGGAGAACTGCATCTCGAGCATCTCACCAAGGAATTCGTGACCACCACGGGGGAGACGATCGTGGCCCTGGAAGACATCAACCTGGTCGTGCAGGAGAAGGAGTTCATCTGCATTCTGGGACCCAGCGGCTGCGGGAAGACCACCCTGCTGCGGATCATCGGGGGACTGGACCATGCCACGAACGGCAAGGCGCTGCTCAACGGGGTGGCGATCCAGGGACCGGACCCCAAGACCTCCATGATCTTCCAGGAATATTCCCTCTATCCCTGGCGGAACGTGATGGAGAACATCATGCTCGGCCTCGAGATACGAGGGGTCCCTCGGGAGAGGCGCCTGGCGGCTGCCCATGAGTATCTGGTGATGGTCGGTCTGGAAGGATTCGAACGCACCTATCCCTATGAGCTGTCCGGGGGAATGAGACAGCGGGTGGCGGTAGCCCGGGCCCTGGCGGTGGAGCCGGAGATCCTGCTCATGGATGAGCCGTTTGGGGCACTGGATGCCCAGACCCGCAACCGCATGCAGATGGAGCTCCTTCATATCTGGGAGATGACCCGGAAGACGGTGATCTTCGTCACCCACAGTGTGGACGAAGCGGTATTCCTCGCCGACCGGATCGTGGTACTCACGCGCCGGCCGGGACGTATCAAGGAGATCGTGGCGGTTCCCCAGGAGCGTCCCCGGGAGCGGACCGCGCAGGAGTTCATCTCTATCCGGCGGCATGTGCTGGATCTGATCGCCGAGGAGTCTGCGCCATCCAGTAAGGTTTAATAGCGCACATTTCCATGTAATATGGCGTATAACGTCCCGGAGCCCCGCTCCGGGTATGGGGTAGGATTTTTCATATGGTTCGTAAACCCGGCAGAATGTACAGAAACCTCGCGAAGAAGGCATATACCCGCCGCGAATATATGGGGGGCGTGCCCGGGAACAAAGTGGTCCAGTTCGACCTGGGGAATCTCCAGGAGACGTTTCCCAACGAAGTCTCCCTGATTGTCCTGGAGGCCTGCCAGATCCGTCACAGCGCCTTGGAAGCAGCCCGTATCAGCTGCAATCGGTGGCTAATGAAAGATATCGGAAGGGCAAACTTCCGCATGAAGATCCGCACCTACCCGCATCACGTGCTGCGGGAGAATAAGCAGGCCACCGGTGCGGGAGCAGATCGTGTCTCGGAAGGGATGCGGCTGGCGTTTGGAAAACCGGTGGGGACTGCGGCCCGCGTGTCTGCCCGGCAGAAGGTGATCTCGGTCTACACCACACCCCAGTATATCGAGAAGGCCAAGACGGCGCTGGCACACGGAGCGCACAAGATGCCCTCTCCCTGCCGCATCCTGGTCGAATAACCCTTCATTTTTCCCAAGGATTTTCTGTAGTTCAGAAGTGGCCGATTCTTCCTTCTTCCATGGGGACACTTCTCTGCATCCGACGAAGGTAATAGTAGTAAGAGATCCAGTAGACTGCCTGTCCCAGCACCAGTACCAGAAAGAGCTCCAGGCTGTAGGATCCTGTCTGAAAGAACTGTATCGCCACGAAGAGAAGGGCGAGAAGGGACATGGTGCCATATCCGTTCCGTGCGCTTAGCAGAAACGCAAACAGCCTTCCCTCCGGGGTACTCATCGAACGGTCTCCTCTGCTCGAGAATGCTCTGCCCACTATATAATTGTACCGTACAAGGGATGGGAGAACTTCAGATCCCGGCCCTTCTTCAGAGAACAGGGAGTCCTGCCGAGAGGCGTACGAACGAGATCTGGGGGGCAAACGATTATGGCGGGCATGTCCCAAGTACAGAACATGCGTGATCCCGCCGATCCTTCCCTGTTCCAGGCCATTGTCCAGGCGACGGTCCAGGCTATCAGCGAGGCAGAGATCCTGCTCCCCGGCGATGTGCTGGGAGCGCTGCAGAAGGCAGAGGAGACCGAGAAGAATGCGGTAGCCAGACGAGAGCTGCGCAATATTCTGGATAACATCGCGCTGGCAAAGCGACTGCGGGTCCCTCTCTGCCAGGACACCGGTGTGATCATCTGCTATGTCACCCTGCCACCGGATATATCGTATACCTCCTCTCTATCGGACGCGATCCAGGAAGGAGTCCGGCAGGCCACGGAACAGGTCCCCCTGCGACCGAACGTCGTGGATCCCTGCAGTCGTGTCAATACCGGCACCAACACCGGCCCCTCCCAGCCGGCCATCCATGTCCGACCGGGCGAGCGGTTCACCATTACCGTGCTCCCCAAGGGAGCCGGGTCGGAGAATGTCTCCCGCAGCCGCATGCTGCTCCCTTCCCGGAAGGAGGATATCCGCACCTTTGTGCTGGAGACCATGCTGGCGGCGGAAGGGAAACCCTGTCCCCCGGTAATACTGGGGATAGGGATCGGGAGTACCTTTGACGGTGTGGCCAGTCTCGCCAAGGAGGCGCTGCTGGAACCCATCGATACCATGGATTCCTTCGAACAGATGCTCTGCGACGCCGTGAACTCGCTGGGTATCGGTCCTATGGGTCTGGGAGGGGATACCACGGCACTCGCGGTGAAGGTCCGACGTGGCGGATGCCATACCGCCTCCTTACCGGTGGCTGTCAATGTCCAGTGCTGGGC
>JBAIXL010000037.1:0-7571 GCA_037916685.1 Methanolinea tarda | reverse complement strand
GTTTCACTCATGTGGTCGGTCTTTGCCCCTATCGTGATCAGGTTCTTGAATCCGGACGATTCTTCCGTCACGGTTTCGCGTATCGAGATTCCTCTCTCCTTGGCGATATATTCCGCATTGATGATATTGGCGGGGGTCTGAAGGATGGGGTCCATCATGCCTTTCAGGACATGCCGGGTAATGATGCGGATGTTACCCGAAAACTGTCCGATCTCCCCTCCGTAAACGATATCCACGCTTTCCAGGCGGCCTTCCAGCAACTGAATGAGAAAACGCCCCATCTTCTCTGCCAGCAGCGCATACGGTTCGATGCGGTCCTGCAGTTCAGGCGGGATGGCCGGGACATTGACTGCATATTTTGCCGTCCCACCCTGGAGGACGTTGATAATCTCTTTGGCCACGGTGATGGCGACGTTCTGCTGAGCCTCGACCGTGCTGGCACCCAGATGGGGTGTGGCCACCACATTCTCCAGTTCGATCAGGGGGGATTCGAGAGGGGGCTCTTTCTCGAATACATCGATGGCGGCACCGGCCACCTTTCCGCTCTTGATCCCCTCATACAGGGCCTTTTCATCGATGATCCCGCCCCGTGCGCAGTTAATGATCCGCACCCCGTCTTTCATCATGGCGATGCGCTCGGAATTGATCAGGTGGGTGGTTTCCTTGGTCAGAGGTGTGTGGACGGTGATCACATCCGCATTTCGAATCACCTCTTCCAGTGGCATCAACTCCACCCCGAGGGCACGGGCCCTTTCTGCACTGATAAAGGGATCATATGCGAGGCAGCGCATCTCCATCGCGATTGCCCGCTTGGCGACTTCTCTTCCAATCCGGCCCAGTCCGAGAATTCCCAACGCCTTATCATTCAACTCAAAGCCAATGAATTTCGATCGTTTCCACAGTTTTTTCCTCAGGGATGCATTGGCCTGGGGAATGTTGCGTGCCAGGGCGAGCATCATGGCGATGGTATGTTCCGTAGCGGCGAGGGTATTACCCTCAGGAGCGTTTACTACCGGTATTCCTTTCTTGGTGGCGCTCTCAACCTCGATGTTATCCACACCGGTTCCGGCACGGCCGATGATCTTTAACTTATTTCCCGCCTCGATGATGCGAGCCGTGACCTGGGTCCCGCTTCTTACCACCAGTGCATCATAATCCCCGATGATGTCCACCAGCTGGTCTTCTGTCAGCTCGGTGCGCGCATCCACGCTGAAATGCTCCCGTAACAAGGCGAGACCTTCCTCGGCCACGGGATCGCTCACGAGAATCCTGTACATTTCAGTCATACCTCCCACATACACAAGAAATCTGTATTCTGTCAGGTGGCCTGGAGCCACGATGATCTTGAGTACCAGTGGATGGGGAAACGGTTATAGATAACCGTTTCAGAACGACCCGAAAAGAAGACCCCGGGTCCCGTTATCCCTCGATCATTTCTCGTATGTATTGAGGCGGGTATGCGAACCTGTAAGAGACAAGATACACGACGCATAAGAGGTCGCACATTCAAACGGTTGGTGTTCAATGGAATCGACGGGAATGTTGGGTCCCATGTGAAAATCAGAGAATTGAAGAATCTGTGACCGATCCGCAGGCGGGGGCAGTCATTTCTTCCCCGTCTATCCCTCTCTTTATGAAGCTATATTAAACCCGAAATGTATGAATGAATATGGAAGCGAGTCTTCGCAATGCTCCCAATATCCTGACACTTCAGGAGATCACCAAAGACGACGTCTCCCTTGTCGGAGGAAAGGGTGCGTCCCTGGGAGAGATGACCTCGATAGGGCTGCCGGTCCCTCCTGCATTTGTGGTCACGGCCCAGGCGTACCGAAAATTTTTAATCGAGTCCGGGATCGAAAAAGAGCTATTCGGGAACGTAGCGAATCTGGATGTGGAGGATACCGCGGTTCTGGAAGAGGCGTCCAACCGATCGAAGACCATCATCCTGAACGCTCCCATGCCGGAATATCTTCAGAACGAAATCCGGAAGGCGTACCAGGAAATGGGGAAGAATGTGATTGTGGCGGTCCGATCCAGCGCGACCGCAGAAGATCTCCCTGGCGCCAGTTTCGCGGGACAGCAGGAGACCTTTCTGAACGTGATGGGGATCTCCGATCTGCTGGATGCCGTGCAGAAATGCTGGGCTTCCCTGTTCACCCCCCGGGCAATCTACTATCGCTCCCGCCAGGGTTTTGAGGACAGTCAGGTGAATATCGCCGTTGTGGTCCAGCAGATGATTCCCTCAGAAAAATCTGGAGTGATGTTCACCTCGCATCCGGTCACGGGAGAGCCGGAAACGATCGTGGAAGGTTCCTGGGGCCTGGGAGAGGCGATCGTGTCCGGCACCGTCTCTCCCGACAAGTACGTCTACGACCGCCGAAAAGGAAAGGTGATCGACCGGGTGATCGCTACCAAGAAAGTGGCGATCGTTCCGGTTGGGAAGAAGGGAACCAAGGAAATCGAACTGCCCTCCGATAAGCAGAATCGCCCGGTTCTTTCCGATGATGAGGTGAAGAAACTCGCGGATTTTGGGATCATCGCGGAGGGTCATTATGGAATTCCACAGGATATTGAATGGGCTATCGTGAAAGGCGACATGTTCATTCTCCAGTCGAGACCGATCACCACGATTAAATCCCAGACCCTTCCCGATAAGACGAAGACCGAAACCGGCGGGAAAGCCGGAGGACGAATCATCATACAGGGACAGGGAGCATCTCCGGGCGTCGCGGGTGGAAGGGTAATCCTGGTCAACTCCATGAAAGATGTGGGCAAAGTCCAGACGGGAGACATCATGGTCACCAAGATGACCAATCCGGATATGGTTCCGGCGATGCGGAAGGTGGCCGGAATTGTGACCGATGAGGGGGGGATGACCTGTCACGCCGCGATCGTGAGCCGTGAACTGGGAACTCCCGCCGTGGTCGGGACCAAAAAGGCAACGTCTGTGCTGAAGGAAGGACAGCAGGTGACCATTGATGGAGAGAAGGGTCTGGTATATGAGGGAGCACATGTGGAGACAGAACAAAAGTCTACCCCCACGGTTACCGGATTCCCGACGTCCTCCGCCCCGCTGATCACCGCCACGCTGGTAAAAGTGAACGTCTCTCTTCCTGAAGCGGCAAAAAGAGCCGCAGCGACGGGAGCCGATGGAGTAGGCCTGCTGAGAATCGAGCATCTGATTTTGGGATTAAACAAGACTCCCGGGTGGTATATCCAGAATAAAAAAGAGGAGGAATTTATCCAGGAGCTGCACCGGGGAATCAAGATCGTGCTGGATGCCTTCCCGGGGAAACCGGTTTGGGTTCGCACTCTGGACGCACCTACAGATGAATTCCGGAATATGCTGGGCGGTGAGGAAGAACCGGAGGAACACAACCCGATGCTGGGTTGGCGTGGCATACGACGCGATTTAGCCTCTCCGGAGCAGTTCCGGCTTCAGATCGAGGCATTCAAGCGCCTGTGGGCGGAGGGATACCATAATCTGGGGCTGATGTTCCCCATGGTCAATCACCCGGACGAATTCACCCGGGCGAAGATGCTGATTCAAGGATGGGGAGTGGATGCAGAGGCGGTGACCCTGGGCATCATGATCGAAATACCCAGCAGCGCCCTGCTTGTCGAGGAATTTATCAAACGCGGGATCCGTTTCGCCTCCTTTGGAACCAACGATCTCATCCAGTACACGCTCGCCATCGACCGCAATAACCAGCTGGTGGCGGATATGTACTATCCGAAGCATCCCGCGGTGCTTCGCCTGATCGAGGACGCGATCCAGATTTGCAGGAAATACAAGGTGGAATGCTCCATCTGCGGTCAGGCCGGCTCGGATCCGGAAATGGTAGAATGGCTGGTGGAACACGGGATCTCCAGCGTCTCTGCCAACATCGATGCGATCGCTAAAATACGGGAACGTGTGGTTCGCACGGAGAAACGCATGATTCTGGAGATGGCGAGAAAGATCAATGCGTGAAAGCGGCTGTTCGGAGGAGGAGCTCCTCTCCTTTTTCGCCCGGTGCAGGACAGAGGATACCCCCTATGATCGTATCCTGAGTTCGATGTGCACCCGTCCGCATCCCATCGCCGTGCGGGTTCATACCATGTTCATGGAGACAAACCTGGGAGATCCCGGATTGTTTGCCGGCACGGCTTCTTTGGAACGGCTACTGGTGCGACGCTTGGGGAGTCTTCTGCACCATCCCGAGGCAGGAGGGTATGCCACCTCGGGAGGTACGGAGTCCAACATACAGGCCTTGAGAATTGCGAAGAAGCTGAAGCCCGTGGACCGCCCCAATGTAATCATACCCGAATCCGCCCATTTCTCGTTTGACAAAGCGTGCGATATGCTTTCCATCGAGGTGCGATCGGTGCCGACCGATCCCAATTGCCGCATGGACGTCCACCAGATCGAACCCCGCATCGATAAGAACACCATTGGAGTGATTGCGGTGGCCGGCACCACCGAGTACGGGATGGTCGACCCGATACCGGATATCGCGAAACTGGCATCCGACCACCGGCTGTATTGCCATGTGGATGCGGCGTTTGGGGGGCTCGTCCTCCCGTTCCTGGAAAAGCCCATTCCCTTCGATTTTGCGATCAAAGGGGTAGACAGCATCTCCGTGGATCCCCACAAGATGGGTATGAGCACCATCCCCACCGGCTGCCTCCTTATACGGGATCCCTCCTGGCTATCCTGCCTGAACATTCCCACACCCTACCTGACGGTCAAGAAAGAGGCGACGCTGATGGGGACCCGCTCCGGGGGAGCCGTAGCGGCCGCATTGGCCGTCCTGGAGTATCTCGGGAAAGAGGGGATGGGTGCAGTTGTACGCGGATGCATGAAGAACACCCGACGGCTCATCGATGGAATGGAAGCCTTCGGATTTCCGCCGGTTGTCGATCCGGATGTGAATGTAGCGGCATTTGCCCATCCCCGTGTGCCCATCGGATGGCACGTATCCTGGACACGGAAAGGGCATCTTCGAATCGTCTGCATGCCGCATGTCCACCGATCGGTGATTGAGGCATTCCTACAGGATGTGGGTGATACATGTGCTTGAAAAGTTGATTGCGTCATTGGGAACCTGTCCCATTGTCCAGCGGGGAGAATATCATTACTTCATCCATCCTATCACCGATGGAGTGCCGCAGGTGGATCCTGCGCTGCTTCGAGATGTGGCGGCGTCGATGATCAAAGCCCTGGATTTGAAAGGGGTGGACATGTTTGTGGTTGCGGAAGCGATGGGCATCCACATCGGAACCACTCTGTCCCTCATGACGGACATCCCGTTCACCATCGTTCGAAAACGCTGGTACCGGCTTCCCGGCGAGGTGGCGGTGCATCAGACCACAGGGTATTCGAAGGGTGAGCTGTACCTGAACGGTGTGTCGAAAGGGGATCGTGTGGTCATTGTAGACGACGTGATCAGCACGGGGGGGACCATGAGGGCACTCATAGGGGCTCTTGAGTACGCCGGTGCGGAGCTTGTGGACATCTGTGTGGCCATTCAGCGGGGAGAACCGGATGTCGGCCGTCCCTATAAGGCCCTCGTGCGGGTAGAAGTATCTCCCACCCGGGTGCGTATTCTTGATACCTTCTTCTGACCTGATCCAATCCCTCCGCGAACGTAACGTGCACAGGGTGGCCCTCCAGTTTCCGGCAGGACTCAAGCGGGAAGCGTTCCGGGTCGCGTCTACGTTGAGAGCGGAAGGTTTTGAACCACTGATCAGCGGGGATCCCTGTTACGGCGCCTGTGACCTCGCCGAAGACCTGCTCGAATACGCCGATATACTGGTTCATTTCGGTCATGCACCTCTCGGAGACGCCGCCGGAATACTCTTCGAACTGGTTCCCCGCGATTTTGATATGGAGGCATTGGCGGTCGCACTCCCCCTGATCCAGGCAGATCGCATCGGGTTGGTTACCACCATCCAGCACGTTCACCAGGTGGAGGCTGCCGTGAAATGGCTGCAGCAGAAGAATGTCCGTGCGGTGGTGATGAACGGAACGCCCCGAACCCCGTATCCCGGGCAGGTGCTGGGATGCAGCTTTGAAGCGGCCCGCCGCACCGGAACCCATGAAATCCTTTATATCGGGACGGGATTATTCCACCCCATCGGAGTGCAGCTGGCCACCCGTGCCCGGGTCATCGCATTGGATCCCTTCTCCCGGGTGGCACAGGTGGTCGACGCCACGCGCCTGTTACGTATACGGTTCGGACTGATCGAGACAGCCCGGGATGCGATAAGCATAGGTATCCTCGTGTCCCTGAAACGGGGGCAGCAGCGCTGGGATCTCGCCCGAAGGCTGGTCGCCTTATCTGAAAAGGCAGTACTGGTTGCCATGCACGAAATCACGCCGGAGGAATTGCTCAACCTCGGAATGGGATGCTACGTGAACACGGCCTGCCCCCGCCTTGCCTATGATGATCAGTCTCGTTTTCCAGTTCCCGTACTCACCCCCTCCGAGTATGAGATTTTATGTGGTGTTCGCTCCTGGGATGACTACCAAATCGACGAAATTCCCTGAACCGCAGGTGAAAGCGTGAAACTGCGTGCACTTGAGAGGGAACTCGAACGGCTGCGACCCCTTCCTGAACCTCGTGCGCAGCTCGAACAGTACCGCACGCCACCCTCTCTCGCCGCCCGTCTGCTATATCATGCCTGTATGCGGGGGGATATAGAGAAGAAACAGGTGTGCGACCTCGGTTGTGGTACCGGTATTCTCTCGTGCGGAGCGGCTCTCCTTGGAGCATATCCGGTGCGAGGGGTTGACCTCGATCCCCGCTCTATTGAGGTCGCCCGGGATAATGCGGAACGGGCGGGCGTGGAGGTGGAGTTCATCGTGGCGGACGTATCAGACGACCATGCCTTCGAGAATTACTCCTGCGACACGGTGGTTATGAATCCGCCCTTCGGTGCACAGAGAAGACACGCCGATCGCCCGTTCATCGACAGGGCACTGAAGGTAGGTCGGATCGTCTATGGGATCTTCAATGCCGGTTCGCTGCCCTTTATACAGGAATATGTGAAAGAACGCGGGGTAATTGAAGAAGTGGTGCGGGGCTCTGTCACTCTTCCCCGGATGTTTGCCTTTCACACGCGGGATAAGATGGAGATCGAGGTAGAGATCCTGTGCATCCGGAAACGATAGTACCGACCGGCACGTCCCGGGTGTGGAGCCTTTCCCTGGCACACTTCGTGACCGATCTGTATTCCCCCGTCCTCACGGCGATCCTCCCTCTCTTAGTGATGAACTTTGGATACTCCTATCTGCTCGCAGGATTTCTGGTGACCGCATATAATCTCACCTCCTCCATGACCCAGCCTGTCATCGGGTGGATTTTTGATCGGAGGGGGAAGGCGATCCATGTGAGTGTAAGTCTTCTCATCAGCGCGATTTTCATCTCTGCGATTGGGCTCACAACGGTATACCCCATCATCCTTGGGTTTGCCATCCTGGCGGCGCTCGGACACGCCACCTTCCATCCCTCCGGGCTTGCTCAGGTGGGGGCAGAATGCAGGGATTGCAACCGAGGGAGGCTGATGTCTTACTTTGTCATTGGAGG
>JBAIXL010000036.1:0-14617 GCA_037916685.1 Methanolinea tarda | reverse complement strand
CAGAACGGACAGATCACATCGGTTATCGTCTTGGTCATACCTTGGCACCTCGCACCGCTTCCTGCACTACCTTGATGCCATCCAGCACCGGCTCATTCGGTGCGGGTTCCACCTCCACGGGAGTTCCCTTGAAGGTGGGCATTCCGGTAGAGTAGGTACGCGGATTTACCACTCGGTTGGCCCAGGGGCCCATCGGGATGAATCCTATCCCGGGGTGGGGTCCCTGGGTCGCGTCTACGGCCTTCACGACCACGCTGCCATACGCACTGGTCACCCGCACATTCGTATTGCGCCAGGCGCCCAGACGTTTGAAATCAGCGGAGTCCAACTCGATGATCCCGCAGGCTTCGCGATAGGAGGGTTTTTCTTTCCCTGCCTCTATCGCCACACCCTGCTGGATCGTGCGGCCGGAGATCAGATTAAGGGTGATCTTGGGCAAGAGATCACCTCATCGGCTCTTGGTGAGCTGTGGGATGGGGCTGGGACCCAGCTCCTTGACGGTGTTGACCACGTCTTCGATGACTTTTGCCCACTTCGCACCCTCGGATGCCGAGACGAAGGTCATGCGGAGTCTCTTGTCCTCAAGCCCGATGCCCTTCAGCAGGCTCTTCATCACGAACATCCGTTTGGCTGCCTTATAGTTACCTTCCAGATAATGGCAGTCACCGAAATGACAGCCGGATACCAGGACTCCATCGGCTCCGTCCACGAACGCCTTCAGGATAAACAGAGGATCCACCCGGCCGGTACACATCACACGGATGATCCGTACATCAGGAGGATACTGGGTGCGGGCCGACCCGGCAAGGTCGGCTCCGGCATACGAACACCAGTTGCAGAGGATCCCGATGATCTTGGGATTCCAGTTTTCTGCCATTATTCCTCACCTCCGCCCACAAGGAAGGCATCGATCTGTGCCACGATCTGGGGTGTGGCGAAGTGCTGCATCCAGATGGCACCACCGGGGCAGAATCCTCCACAGGTACCACAGCCCTTACATTTCGCTTCTGTTACCTGCATTACCTTCCTCCCACCTTCCTTCTCCACCAGGGAGAGCGCCTGGTAGGGACAGAGGTTCACGCACATACCGCATCCGGCACACTTCTCCTCGATGCACTGGGCGAAGTAGGGCTCCAGCTCCACTTCCCCTTTGTGAATGGGGATACTGGCCGCGGAAGCGGCTCCCTCGGCCTGAGCGACCGCATCGGGAATATCTTTGGGTCCCTGACAGACTCCGGCTAGATACACACCCGCGGTGGTCGTACCGCAGGGATTCAGCTTGGGATGGGCCTCCAGCAGCCATCCGTCCTGGGAACAGGAGACCCCGAACAGTTTGCGGGTCCGGTCCGTGTCCGCGGAGGGAACCACCGCGGCGGCGAGCACCACCATATCGAGCTCCATGTCCACCGGTCGGGCGAGCATGGTATCCTCGGCGAACAAGTGGAGGTTCTTGGTCTTGGGGTCCTCGAGAATATTGGCGACACGTCCCCGGATGAACTTCGCACCCTCTTCCTGGATACGATAATAGAACTCCTCGTACATCTTCCCGAAGGAACGGATATCCATGTAGAAGATGTAGGGGACCGCCCCGGGGATCTTTTCGATGATCTGGTGGGCGTGTTTTAAGGAATACATGCAGCAGAACCGGCTGCAGTAGGGCTTACCCACTCCGGTGTTATCCCGCGATCCCGCACAGAGCACAATTCCGATCCGTTTGGGGGTCTGTCCGTCGCTGGGCCGGATTAGGTGCCCACCGGTGGGCCCGGAGGCACAGATCAGTCGCTCAAACTCGAGGCTGGTAATCACGTTGTCGAACTGCTTGTACCCCCATTCGCGCTTGTTCTCGATGGGGAAGATATCATACCCGAGCGCGAGGACGACCGTCCCGAACTTACGGGTGAACAGTTCATCCTTCATCTCCAGGTCGATGGCTTTCTTTTCACCACAGGCCTCCACACAGAGACCACACTTGATGCAGGTATCCCAGTCGATCGTGTAAATCAGGGGAACTACCTGCGGATGGTAGATGTAGATGGCCTTGCGGGGCTTCATGCCCTGCTCGAACGGATTCGGTTTGATGACCGGGCAGACCGGATCGCAGTCTCCGCAGCCGTTACAGCCGCCTCCCACGATTCCCTTGGCCTCGGCCTCGGTAGGTGTCAGCACACCCCGTGCTTTCTTACGGATAGTCACATCGAAGTTACCAATGAATCCTTCCACGGATTCGACCTCGGTGTAGGTCATCAGCTCGATGTTGGGAGCTCTCCCCACGTCCACCATCTTGGGGGTGAGAATGCACTGGGAACAGTCCAGCGTGGGGAAAGTCTTGTCCAGCTGGGACATGCGGCCACCGATAGAGGGTAGCTTCTCCACCAGTACCGTCTTAATCCCCGCGTTGGCTAGATCCAGGGAGGCCTGCATACCGGCGATACCGGCTCCGACCACCAGGGCAGTCTTTTCCACCGGCACCGTCTTTGGGATCAGGTCCTGCAGCAGGGAAGCCTTGGCCACCGCGATACGGACCGAGTCCTTGGCCTTCTTGGTGGCGGCGTCCCGGTCGTGCATATGCACCCAGGAGTTCTGTTCCCGGATGTTGGCCATCTCAAATCGGAATGGATTCAATCCACCCTCTTTGGTCGCTGTCCGGAAGGTGGGTTCATGGAGACGCGGCGAACAGGCCGCCACGACCGTACCGGTCAGTTTGTGTTCACGGATCGCGTCCGTGATGATCTTCTGCCCGGGGGTAGAACACACATACTGGTAGTCCTGCGCGTACGCGACGTTGGGCAGGGTTTTTGCGTATTCGACCACACCCTTGACATCGATCGATCCTGCGATGTTGGTACCGCAGTGGCAGACGAATACGCCGATTCTTGCTTGTTTTGAACTTTTGTCAGCCATTTCTTGCACCTCAGAGGATCTTTTTCAGGAACGGGGAGCAATCGACTGCATGAAGATCCAGTGCGAGATCCATCGGGCTCATACCCTGAGCCAGACCCAGGAGCTCGTTAAAGTGCAGGACGGGCAGTCCCCAGTATTTCCCAAATTTCTCTTTAATTTCGATCTGACCACGGTCGAACTGCAGCTGACAGAAGGGGCATACCTCGGTCAGTGCGTCCACACCCACTTCGTGGAGATTGATCATCTTCTCGTTGGTGATATCGAGTGAGTGGGCGAGATCGAAGCCCCGCACACCGCCACCGGCACCGCAGCACTGCATCTTCTTGCGGTACTGCACCGGTTCGGCACCCAGACTGGAGACCAGCTCTTCAATCCACATGGGATTCTCGGTATCTCCCAGGTGTCGCTCCTTCTTGGGCTTGATGAGGTGACAGCCGTAGTGGACACCGATGCGGGTTCCTGTCAAGGGGCGGGTCACGCTGTCTCGGACTTTATCGGGGCCCGCGATGTTGGGGTCAGAGTAGAGTTCGATCAGGTGCCAGACATCGATGGTTCCTTTGAACTCCATGTCGATCTCTTTGAGCACTTCATTGACCTGGTCACGCAGCTGGTCATCGTGCTTCAGTTTGTGATTCACTTCCCAGATGGATTTGTAGCACCCGTTGCAGAGCAGGGCGATGTCCTTGTTCATCTTCTCTGCCAGCACCAGGTTGCGTGCGGCCATCGCATACCAGATATCGAGATCGATGGAGCCAAATGCGCCTGGTGCGGGACAGCAGCTCGCTCCTTCCAGGGGAAGGAGTTCGATTCCGAGTTTTCTGCTGGTCTTGATGGCGGCTGCTTCACAGCCGGGATACCGGTTCGGTGCGATACAGCCCAGGAAAAATGCATATTCACGCATGCTTCTCAGCCTCTGCGACAATCTTATCTGCCTGTGCCTTCAGGCCATAGTGGTCAATGAGTTTCTGGATGCCGGGCAGGAACTGTTTGTATCTGTGTACCGTGGGAGGTTCTTTCTCGAGCCCCAGGCGAACACGGGCAGCACGGTTGACATCGTTATTGGGCACACCGTGACCGGTCGTGTACATCGCCTGAACGGTTTTTAAGAAGTTCACCGGGATGATCCCCTGCTGGAATGCGAAGTTGCGCATGGCCATAATGGTGTCCGTGGGAGCGATATCCCGAGGACAGCGATCCGTGCAGCTGTAACAGGTGGTACACAACCAGAGGTCGGGATCGGTCAGGGCTTCCTGATCCAGTCCCATTACCGCACGACGCATGAACAGGCGGATTCGATATGAGGACCGTGGTGCGGAGGGGCAGGAACCGGTGCACGTGCCACACTGGAAGCACATGTTCGTGACGGTTCGTGCCTTATCCATGACCTTCTTGGTGAAGTCCGGGGCACTGTCGGTCCGGTAATAGTATCGGTCCCGCAGTTTTTCCTCCATCTTCGGATCGGTATATCCTTTGCTTTTCGCTTTTGCCATGATGTTACCTCACGCCTTCTCCATCATTTTGATAGACACCTGACCCGGCACAACCTCTTCTCGAACTTTTGAGGTTCTTTTGGTGAAGAGCTTGTCCTTGATCTTGTTGAACAGGTCCGTTTCCTTGCCCTTCACACGGATACCGTTCCTCTGCAGGACGATGATATCTTCACCCGGGCAGGCATTCACACAGGCCCCGCAATAGATGCAGAAGTCCTTGTTGATAGCGATCTTGGCCTCCTGTTTCCCATGCATCTCTGCCGCTTTCGGGGGGGTGGGCAGATAGATGGCGTTGGCGGGGCAGACCTCCACACAGGTGGAGCATCCGGACGGACACTTTTCGGGGAAGACCTCGATCTCTCCCTGATAGTTCTTCTCGATCGTGATCGCCTCGGTGGGGCAGTTCCGGGAGCACCAGGTACAGGTGCAGCAGAGCTCGTTGTCGATCTCGACTTTGCCTTCCAGCTTGTCGCTGATCATTTCCCGCTCCACGGTGATGCACTCTTCGGGGCAGGCTTCCACGCAGACCTTGCAGGCGTCACACTTGGCCTCGTCCCAGGGAAGTCCGGTTTTTGCATCGGCCACCGCTTCGACCTTACCGGTCTCCGCGGTCTTCGCCTTCCGCTTCACCGTGATGGCGGGACAGAGGGATCCACAGATACCGCAGGCGGTACACTTCTCCATGTCCACCTTGAAGTTGACTTTGGACTTGATCCCTTCCTGCCGGGCTTTTCCACCCTTGGCCGTTCCTTCGAAGATGTCCACGCTGCGGATGATCGCGTCTCTCGGGCAGACTTCCTCACAGATGGTGCAACGAATACATTTTTCGTCGTCGATGACCGAGACCTGGTCATACTGAGGAAATCCCTCTTTTTCCAGAATAGGATATTTTTCTTCACCATCGATAGTAAGGGTCAGCGCACTGAAGGGACAGATGGTCGGGCATACCCCGCAATACGAACACTTGGTCTCATCGATGTCGATCGGAGCCGCGTACCCGACGGCACCTCTGCGGACCGCTCCCACCAGTCCCAGCTTAATCGCTTCTTCCGGGCAGGCTTCCACACAGATGCCACAGGCGGTACAAATTTCCGAGTTCAGGATAAGCTGGTTGGTCTGCTGGAGCAGCTTCTGCTCCATGATGACCACGGGGCCTTCCCGCCGGAATTCCACATGTTTGGAGAATTTTGGATACAGTGTCATGCTTACGTCTCACTCCGTTGCTCCCGATTCCTGGGGTTTGGGCCTGATCTCCCAGGGCCCTACCAGTTTGATCACGCCGTAGGGACACGCCTCAACGCACACTCCGCAACCTGCGCAGAGCTCCGATTTAAAGTCCAGAACGATGGCTTTTCCATCCTTGACTTTGTAGATCTTGTCCTTGGTGACCGGATCTACCGTGTGAAGCTCCAGTGCATTGACCGGGCACGCAATAACGCAGTTATTGCAGCCTGTACAGCGATCTAAGTTGATATGCACTGCGAATGCCATGCTATCACGCACCAGATTCCATCGATTACAAAATCGATTACAAAAAAATGAGTTCCGTCAATAAATAAACCTTATGAAATAACGAAATTAACGTTATAATATGTACTTTTATGACATATCAATGGTCTTTTGAATGTCTCTGCTTGGCCATACCAAATGAGAAGCTTATTCTTATTACATTACCGATATTTCCGGGAATTTTTAGGTGATCGATGTGGAAATAAACGGTGTACAAATCGATGACACCTTCGCAGAGGCCTTCCCCTGCTGGTGTTCCATGGCGGTGATCACCGCAGTCACCAAGACCTGGGCTCATAAGATCGCGATGGAGGCGACCGGATTCGCCACCTCCTGTATTGGTTGTGCGGCAGAGGCCGGTATCGACTTCTACGTGCCCACAGACCGGACTCCGGACTGGCGCCCGGGATACGCGGTCATGATCTGCAATCCCAGCAAGAAGAAGCTCAAAGAGCAGATGGTGGAACGCCTGGCCGAGTGCGTTCTGACCGCTCCCACGGCCGCGGTCTTCAACGGCCTTCCCAAGGCAGAAGAGAAGATACCGGTCAAGCTGCATTTCTTCGGAGATGGGTACGAACACCCCGTAAAGGTGCAGGACCGGGACTGCTGGGCGATCCCGATCATGGGTGGCGAGTTCGTCTGTGAGGAAGAGTACGGGATCGTCAAGGGGGTAGCCGGGGGCAACTTCCTAGTGATGTCCGATAACCCAATGTCCGCCCTGATAGGGGCCGAAGCCGCGGTGGAAGCGATCGACGAGCTGGAGGGTGCCATTACCTCCTTCCCTGGCGGCATCGTGGCCAGTGGTTCCAAGGTGGGAAGCCACAAGTACAAGTTCATGAATGCGAGTACCAACGAGGCCTATGCTCCGACCATCAAGGACCGGGTCCCCGAAACCAAGATCCCTCCTGGAATCAATGCGGTCTTTGAGATCGTGATCGATGGCCTGGATATCCATTATGTAAAGAAAGCCATGATGGAAGGAATTGAGGCGGCTTGTGGGGTTCCCGGCGTGAAGATGATCAGCGCCGGTAACTATGGAGGCAAGCTGGGGCCATTCCAGATCCGGCTCCACGATCTCTTCAAGATCTAATCTCCTTTTTCGTTTCCGCATTTACACATGCTTATATACCGGTATTGAATATTTTGTTAACGATTATTTCGTTATCAAATTCGAGATGCCGTTTCCCGGAGAACCGACGTACATGGAACCACTCGCCGATCCCTATACTATCACCTATCCGCAGATCACTGCCGTGACCAATCGGGAAGGAACCTGTGTGGAGTTGATCGAGTTCTTCGACTGTGTGGGGGGTGCGATGTGGGCCCGTCATCACTATACCCGCAGCCCGCTGGTTCGCAGCGCTCGGTGTGTAGGAAATACCATGCGGTACCTCCTGGATCCCGGGGAGGTGACCCTGGAACTCACCGGATCCCGCTTCCCGGCCGGCATCTCCGAGGTAGGGGTCACCGATGCCGAAATTCAGATCTCCTATCTGGGGATGGGAGGTGGAGGCGTCGGAGCGAGTATCTGTCGGGCCAAAGCCCCTGGAGTGATTCGCTGCCGGTATGACGAAAGCGGTGGCGGCCGGATGGCGGGCGCATCGGTCTGGTTACCCCGAAGAGAGAGGGTTCTCATCGGTGTGGATGATACCGATACCCCGGATGCCGGTGCCACCTGGACACTGGTACATAATCTGGCCCGTGCGACAGAAGATGCCCATAACCGGTATCTTTCTCATACCATCGTCCAGCTGTATCCGGTCGCCTTTCGCACCAAGAACTGTGTGAGCACCGTCTGTGAATTCGCCAGTTCCGATCCGGAAGGACTGATCACGCGGTTCCGCACCCTGCTGGAAGAATACACCCTATCCCCCCATACGGGGATGGCCGTCTATCGCGGATTCGATCCTGCTCCTCTCAGAGAGTTTGGCTGGAGGGTCAAGAGAGGTCTGGTGAACATGGATGAGCTGCAAACGATCACGGACCCGGATCTCTCTATCATCCTTTCGGGGAGAGGAAAGGTGGGGGCCGTGGCGTCTATCCCCTTCTACACGCGATTCGAGGAGGCGTTGGAGTTATGCGCTGGCTGAGTCTGAAAGCACGACTTTTGGAGGCAGGAGGGGTACGGGTGGAGGGAGTACCAGTAAATTCGTTTCTCGCTCGCTCTACCGCAGGCCCGGGTGCGGGAGGACCCGGCTCGGTATTCTTTACCACCGGGGTGGGCAGAGTCCGGCTCGCGGTCCGCAGCGACAGCCCGATAACCCTCTTCCATCACGGAGGTGGGAGGGTAACGTTACATCTGGGAGACGAAACCATCGATGGGGTACTGGAGAGGGTCGCGCTCCATTGCCCCCGTCAGGCCTACATCACCATCAGCGAACGATGTACCCGGGGATGCCGGTACTGCCAGGTCCCCGCCCAGAAGGGTCGGGTGAAGACCGTGGACGAGATGGAGGCCATGATCCGGTCCGTGGCGGACCATATCGACGCGATCTCGATCACCAGCGGGGTGACGGAAAAGCCGGAGGAGGAAGAGAAGATCACCCTTGCCCTGGTACACAGGATTCGACCGATGGGGATCCCTATCGGTGTCTCCATCTATCCGGCCCGGGAGACTCCGAATCGGTTGTATGAAGCCGGGGTGAACGAGGTGAAGTTTAACCTCGAGACCGCGACGGATTCTCTGTTTCGGGAGATGTGCCCGGGCCTGGATCGGAATCTGATCCAGGAGGTGCTGGACCGATCGGTGGAACTGTTCGGTAAGAACCATGTGTTCAGCAACGTGATCATAGGCCTCGGAGAATCGGATGAACAACTGGAGGCATGTATGGTGGATCTGGCCTGCCGGGGGGTGATCCCGGTGCTGCGGCCCTTGCAGCCGGCGGCAGGAGTCGCGGGCTACCCGAGACCTTCTGCGGACCGGCTGTTGCACCTCTACCGCAGCGAGGAAGAGATCCTGGAACGTTTCGGCCTGGATCCTCGTAGGGCTCGCACGATGTGTGTATCCTGCACTGGATGCGACCTGGCGCCCGGGAGAGAGGCATGAAGGGAGAAGAAGCACTGGCCCGGGCGCTGCGGGCTGCGGCCGATACCGGGTATACCATCCCGGGATATCCGATCAGCCATCTCGCGGACCTTACCGGAGCAGAGATGGTGGTAAATGAAAAGGTTGCGATCGAGTATGCTCTGGGGGATTCCCTCTCAGGCCGGCGCTCGGTGGTAATCGTCAAGAATGTGGGTCTGAATGCCGGGTCAGATCCCCTGGTCAATGCCACCACGCAGGGTCTTCGTGCGGGGGTAGTAATCGTTACCGGAGACGATCTCGATGTCTCCGGTTCGCAGAATGCACAGGATTCACGGTATTATGGAGAGGTGGCTCAGGTGCCGGTATTCGAGCCGGATTCGGATACCTGTGCACTCATCGCAGAAGCCGCATTCAGGGCCTCCGAACGTTTCTCCCGCATAGCCCTGATTCGGGTGACTCCCCCTCTGCTGGAGAATGAGACCACGGGGATGCCGATGGAACGAGGCAAGGGTACAGGAACCCTTGCCGATACCGGGCTCACAATGCGAGGCAGGACCATACGGGCGGATCGCATCCTGCGGGAGATGTTTACCGGGTCCCAGCTCTCCACCCTGAACCGGTTACGGGGAGGTAGTATCGGGGTCGGGCCCGCCCAGGGCACTTCCCATCTGGTGACCGTCTATCCTCCGCCACCTCTTCCTCCCGGCGCAAAGGTGAACGAATACGGTAGACCGTTTGTCAACGAACATCGCGGGCTCATCCCACCCAGCATCTGGCGGGAACCGGAGACGTTTACCATGCGAGGGAAATATCGTACGTTCTGCCGTTCCTGCCCCTTCAAACCGATGCTCCAGATTCTTAAAGAGAAGGAACTCACGACCGCCTGTGACATGGGTTGCGCCATCCTAGCCATGAATCCTCCCTACCGGGTGGGGGTGTGCGGGTATGGTCTCGGTTCTTCGATCGCGGTCGGTGCACGCTCCACCGGAGTGGCACTCATCGGAGATTATGCGCTGCTGCACTCCGGCCTCAATGCGCTGGTGGATGTGCGGGAAAAACGACTCCCGCTTCTCTGCATTGTAATGAAAAACCTCCGCCTGGGGATGGTGGGAAGACAGGAGGCGTACGATCCGGTCCCCTATCTGCGGTGGGCGGATCCGGTGATACTGTCCGCCTCCGAAGCGGAATCGCACCGGGACCTGTTTACCCGTACGGGAGGAATGCGGGTGATCGTTATCGAAGGGGTATGCCCTTCGGGTGAGAGACATGAAATCGTGGAATGTTGAGATCTGTGATGTCACTCTTCGGGATGGTGAACAGACCCCGGGAGTATCGTTCAGTTGTGAGGAGAAGACCCGCATCGCGGAGATCCTGGATCAGATAGGAATCGAGGTCATTGAAGCAGGCTTTCCGATCACCTCTTCCTATGAGAAGCATTGTGTCCGGGCGATCTCCCATCTGGATCTCGATGCCCGCATCTGCTGTCTTGCCCGTGCCCGCAGAGGAGACATCGAAGCGGCCATCGACAGCGATGTGGATATGATCAGTATCTTTCTCCCCACCTCCGAACTCCACGTACGTACCAAGTTCCACCGCCCGCGGGAAGACGTCCTCTCCGATGCCCTTGCCATGATAGATCTCACCCACGATCACGGACTACAGGTGCGTTTTGCGGCCGAAGATGCTTCCCGAACCGATCTTCATTTCCTGCTGGAGGTCTATCGCAGGGGAGAGGAGCATGGAGCGGATCTCCTCTCGTTTGCCGACACCGTAGGAGCTCTGACCCCCATGGAGATGTACGGCATCATGACCGAACTCGTCTCCCACGTGCACCGTCCCCTCTGTGCCCACTGTCATAACGACATGGGATGTGCCACGGCTAATACCCTCGCTGCCGCTACCGCTGGGGCGTTCCAGCTGCACACCACAGTGAACGGGATCGGGGAACGTGCCGGAAACGCGGCTCTCGAGGAGGTGCTGGTGGCGCTGTACATGAAAGGGGGAATTCGACGGTACAATCTCTCCCTGCTTACCCCGCTCTCGCGTAGGGTCTCCCAGTATTCCGGTATACCGGTGGACCGTTTGAAGCCGGTAGTGGGGGACAACGCGTTCCGTCACGAGAGCGGAATCCATATCGCCGCGATCCTCGAGGATCCCGAGACCTATGAGTATTTCTCTCCGTCCTTGGTAGGCTCGGAGCGAAAATTCATTCTCGGCAAGCATACCGGAAAAAAAGCCCTGGAGCATGAGATCGCCCGACTCGGTTATCGTCTGGAAGAACCCCAGATCTGTCGGGTGCTGGAGATGGTGAAGGACCGTGGGGAGAAGAAGGTAGACCTCACCGACGAAACTCTGATAGACCTGATCAAGCTGGTGACGGAGGGTCCTGGATGGTAGCCACCCTTTCCGAACGGATTCTGGGGGGACCGGAAGGCAGCTTTGTGGATCGAGAAGTCGATCGGGCCTACGTCCATGACGGTACCGGGGTACTCACACTCGAAGCCTGGCGGAAGATGGGAGAGAAGGGGCCCGTACATCCAGATCGTCTCTCCATCATCTTCGATCACATCACGCCCGCCAATACCAGCGTCACGGCCACGCTCCAGGCAGAATTGCGCCAGTTCGCCCGCATTCATGGTATTCCCTTCTCCGATATTGGAGGGGGCATTGCCCATCAGGTGATGAGTGAAGGGGGTGTCCTTCCCGGCGAACTGGTAGTGGGTGCGGATTCGCACACCTGTACCCTCGGAGCGTTCGGCACCTTCGCCACCGGCGTGGGAGCCACCGACATGGCCGCGATATGGACCAGCGGGATGATCTGGTTAAAGATACCTTCGACCATCGCGATCCGGGTCACGGGAACACTGGCCGGAGCCGCGGAGGCCAAGGATGCCGCCCTCACCTACGTCTCCAAGCTGGGAATGGATGGCGGGACCTATCGGGCATTGGAGTTCATTGGAGAAGGAGTATCGACGCTCACCATGAGCGATCGACTCACCTTCTGCAATCTCGCGGTGGAGACCGGTGCCAAAACCGGTCTCTTCCACGCGGATGGGATCACTCAACGCTATTTAATGGAGTTTGGGAAGGGGTGTACCCCGCAGAAACCCACGGACCTTCCCTATGCCCAGGAAGTGAACCTGGATCTCGGAAATATCGAACCGATGCTCGCAGTCCCGCCCCGGGTGGATACCCTCAAACCGGTCTCGGCTCTTGCGGGTATGCCGATTCAGCAGGTCTTCGTAGGTACCTGCACGAATGGACGGTATCAGGATCTGGAACGGGTGGCCCGCGTGGTGCGAGGAAAGAAGGTGGCGGTCCGGACTCTGGTGATCCCGGCATCGAGAAGAGTGCTGACGGAGGCAACCCGTTCCGGTGTGCTCTCCGACCTGCTCGAGGCGGGCTGCACCGTGGGGATACCCGGATGCGGGCCCTGCCTGGGAGCCCACATGGGAGTGATGGGCGAGGGCGAGGTCTGCCTCTCCACGGCCAACCGGAACTTCACCAATCGCATGGGAGTCGGCGCCTCCACCTACCTTTGTTCGGCACGGACCGCCGCCGCCAGTGCGATCAACGGCTGTATTACCGTGCCGGAGGTGGCCTGATGCGTATCTCGGGACGCGCCGTATGCCTGGGTCCGGATATCGATACCGATCAGATCATCGCCGGACGATACCTGCGCACCAAGGATTACCGCATCTGGGCTGAACACGTGTTCGAGGATCTCGACCCTACACTCGCCTCACGTCTTTCCGGCGCGATCCTTATTGCGGGAAAGAACTTTGGCTGCGGTTCATCCCGAGAACAGGCGGCCATCGCGCTCAAAGAGGTCGGTGTGGCAGGAGTGATCGCCCCCTTCTTCGCCCGTATCTTTTTCCGTAACGCGATCAACGTGGGTCTTCCCCTTGTAGAATGCACCTGCACCTGCCGAGAAGGGGCACGGGTGACGGCCGATCTCACCGAAGGCTGGGTGGAAGTGGAAGGAGAACGGACTCCTTCTCGCCCGCTCTCGCCCCGTATGCAGGCGATCCTTCAGGCGGGGGGACTGGTAGAGTTCGGGAGGACGCAGCGGTGATCTTCCCCCGGGAGTGCAAAGAGGTGGGATATGCCGACACCCGCCCCTGTGGCGACCGGGTATATTTTCTCTCCCGGTATCTGGTTCATCGGATCAAAGACGGATATGAGGTGCTCGGAGTGGATCTCGATCCGGCAGAGAAGGGGATGATGCGTCGTATCCTCCGGGTCCGCGGGATCGCGACTCCAGGTGAAGTATCCTGGCATCCTGGAAAGGTGCAGCTCCACGACCGGAAGCATCTGGTGGATCTTGCGGGGCGGAGCGGGACCCGTTGCACCATCTTCACCGGCCGCGACGAACATATCACCTTTGTCTGTGATCCGGATCCCGCCGCTTTCCTTACCCTCCATGTCTATGACGTCTCTCCGCCTCTCCCGTCCCTTTCTGCCACGCTAAGCGAGCTCGAGGCCACCGGCCTGTTCGGAGATCTCGATATTGGGTTTTCCCACCATATCCAGGATATCACCACCCTCCAGACTGACGTTTATCCTTGCCGGGCGGCCGGTTTTGCCCGGACGCTGGATGCCGATGAAGTGACCCCCGGGGATAGGGTAGCCGGGTGCCTCACCGCGGTCCAGCTCCTGGACGCCTGCGGGGTGAAGAACGCACCGGTGGAGGATATCTGTCCTCTGAGCCAGGTGCGGGAGGAACCGTTCATCGCCCGCTGCTGCCGCTCGGAGAGGGAGGGAATCGGTGTGTATCGGGATCGCCTCGGTGCGGTGATTCACTGGGCGGTCCCTCCCTGGAAAGTTGCCCGCCTGGTGAATGACCTGGTTCGAGTATGGCGGGAACGGGGGGGCGCATGACCCGCATCGCGGTAGTGGAGGGGGATGGGATCGGCCATGAGGTGATCCCGGTGGCGGTGGAAGGAATCGCGACGTTGAGACCGGATATCGAGTTCTTCTCTGTCGAGGTAGGGTATCACCGCTGGGAGGAGACCGGCTGCCCCTGCGGGGACCGGGACCTCGCATTACTGAAGACCGCCGATGCGATCCTATTCGGCGCCGTCACCACCCCCCCGATGAAAGATTACCAGAGTGTGGTGCTCCGCATTCGCAAGGAGCTCGATCTCTACGCCAACCTTCGCCCGGTCAAAGACCGGGGATTTGATATTCTGATCGTGCGGGAGAATACGGAGGGACTCTATTCCGGGATCGAGGAAATCGGCCCTGACCGTGCGACGACTCTTCGGGTGGTCACCCGGAAGGGTACCGAGCGGATCGCGAGGGTGGCGATACGGGAGACGAAGAAGCGGTGTCATCTCACCATCGGTCACAAGGCCAACGTGCTGAAATCCGACGTGTTCTTCCGTACCATCTGTCAGCAGGAGGCCATGGCCGCGGGAGTGTCCTGGAACGAGCGATTCATCGATGCGCTCTCCCTGGATATTCTCCTGCATCCCGCAGACTATGATGTGGTGGTCACCACGAATATCTTTGGGGACATCCTTTCGGATGTAGCGGCCTATCTGGTGGGCGGACTGGGTTTCGTCCCGAGCGCCAATATTGGGGATCGATACGCGCTCTTTGAGCCCGTGCACGGGAGTGCACCGGATATCGCGGGAAAGAACATCGCCAATCCGATCGCCGCCCTCCGCAGCGGGGCCATGTTGCTCGA